>CANRDD010000007.1 GCA_947629305.1 uncultured Bacilli bacterium
AAAGTTTAAAATATCATAGTATGGCTTTGGAAGAACATAAAAATGTTCTTTCAAAGTTAAAAAATAATGTTGGGAGAGTATTATAATGCCCGTTTATCAAGAAAAAAATAAAAATAAACTTCCTAAAAATGGTTGTAGTTGGTATTTTAGATGCTATTATACTGATATATATGGTAATAAAAAGCAAATGCAATCTAAAATGTATAAAAGTAAAACTATTGCCAAAGATGAAGAATTAAAATTCTTAACTAGTATAAAAAATAATATTAATGAACATGATGTCTATTTTGAAGAATTATACAATTCTTGGTGGGAAGTTAAGAAAAAAAAGTTAAAAATTACAAATGCTAATAATTTAAAATTATCATTAGATAAAAATATATTAACATTTTTTAAACCCTTTAAATTAAAATCCATAACTATTAAAGTAATGAATGAATACTTAAAATTTATGGAAGGTAAAAATTTAACAATAAATTACAAAAATTCTATGATAAGTTATTGCAAAGAATGTTTTCTATATGGAACAATATATTATAATTTTGATATAAAAATAGCAAATTGTTTAGTAAAATTTAGAAATGATATTCCGAAAGATAAGCCAAAAGATAGTGAGTTTAATTTTTGGACATTAGATGAATTTAATAAATTTATACAAAATGTTAATGATTATTATTATAAAGTTGTATTTACATTCTTATATCGAACAGGATTAAGAATTGGTGAATTTAAGGCACTTAATTGGAATGATATTGATTTAGATAATAAAACTTTAAGTATTTCAAAAGAATTAGTGCATGGTCTAATAATAACTCCCAAAACTGAAAATTCAATTAGAATTATTGATTTAGATAATTATTTAGTACAAATGTTAAAAGAATATAAAAAAAATCAACAAAGGTTATATGATTTTAATAATAAATGGTTTATCTTTGGGGGAATTAAAAATACAAGTAATACAACTTTAAGACGACACCTTAATAAATATACAAAAATATCAAATGTTAAACATATTACAATTCATGGTTTTAGACATTCTCATGTTTCATTACTTATTGATTTAGGATGCGATAGTCGTGATGTAGCAGAAAGAATTGGTGATACTGTTCAAACAGTTGAAAGAACCTATTATCATATGTTTCCTAAAAAGAAAAAGGAAACTGTGCAAAAATTAAATAGTATTGAAAGATAGGCAAAATATTGCCCTATCTTTCAATTTTTTTTATTTTTTTGAAAAATTAAGAGGTAAATAAGAGGTAAAAATAATAAAACTCCCTAAAATAGGGAGTTAAATTCTAAATGGCGCCCGATGTAGGACTCGGACCTACGACCTAACGGTTAACAGCCGTGCGCTCTACCAACTGAGCTAATCGGGCATTACTACTAAAGTATAGTAGAAAAAATGGTAAATGTCAACCCCTAAATTGCAGCCCTAAATCAGCTAATTTTCCCTTTTTAAAAAGGCTTGTCTTAAATAATTATTCTTCGTTCTTTCTAAATAATTAACTAAACAAGTTAATTTAGGTTTAAAATAATAAGCTTTATCATTATAATTACAAAAATAATTTTTCTTACTAATTCTTTCTTTTATTACTTGTTTATAAAAACTATTATTCATTCCTATTGTGGCTTTCCCAACATAATAAAAATCTTTATCTCTATATTCACCAAGTAATAAAGAAATAGTATTTTTATTAATTTGATAACCTCCAATATAAAAAGTATTTTCTTGATAATTTTTAATTTTTAACCAATTATCTGTTCTTTCATTAATATAATATAAACTATTTATTTGTTTAGCTATAATACCTTCTAAATTAATTTTTTTTATTTCTTGATATAATTTTTTCCCTTTATTAAAAATATATTTACTTTTAATAAAATAATTATTATCTGGATATTTATTTAATATTTCTTTACGTTTAATTAAAGAAATATTAGTTAAATCTTTATTTTCATATAAAATATCAAAAACAATAAAGATAACTGGTTCTTCTTTACTATAATAATTAACTTTTATTTTATTTTTTAATCTAATTCTTTTTTGTAATTTAGGAAAACTAGGTAAATTATTTTCTAAAGAAATAATCTCTCCATCAAATATAACTTTTCTTTTAATATTCTTTTGAATTATTTTAAGTTCAGGAAATAAATTAGTTAAATCAATATTTTGTCTACTTTTAATTTTAAATGTATCTTGACTAACATAAATTAATGATCTAATTCCATCAAATTTTAATTCATATAAATAATTAGAACTATCAAATGGTTTATCTACTTCTTTTAAAAGCATTGGCGTAAATTCTTTTTCCCACAAGGTCATTTTTGCGCTCCTAAACTTTTTTCTAAAGCTTTCATTAGATCATTAATTTGTCCAGCATTATTTTTCTTCTTATCTTTTATTTTTTGTCCCTTTAATTTAGTTTTAACAGCTTCTTTAATATTATTTTGATATTCATCTTTATACTTATTAATATTAAATTTAGAAGACATATTTTCAATTAATTTTAAAGCTAATTCTAATTCTTTAGCTTCACTTTTAACATTTAGATCATTCTCAGGCATTTTTATTTCTTCAGCAAAATAAAGAGTTGTTAATATAATCCCAAAAGGAGCATATCTTAATATACAATAATAAAATTTACTAGCTAAAACAGTTTTAGCTAAAGCTCCTTTTTTTGTTTTCTTTAAAGCTTCATAAAATAAATTATAAGCTTTAGATTTATTATCTTTTTCTAATATATAACTTTTTTCATAATATATAGGATCTATTTCTTTTAAATCTATAAAAGCTACAACGGTAATTAAACCATCTTTCTCTGGTTTTAACTTATTTATTTCTTCTTTAGTAAATACTAAATAATTATCTTTTTCATATTCATATCCTTTTAATATATTACTTTCTTTAATATTCTTTTGACAATATGAACAATATTTTAAATATTTAATACGATGTAAACATTTATCATGTAATTGATTAAAAGATATATCATTATTTTTAATAAGAGGATTTATTCGAACAGGTATATTAACTAAACCAAAAGATATACTACTATGAATATTAGACATAACATCATCTCATCTTTAGTATGAACTAGTTTTTAAATTTAATTCTTATTTATAAAAATCATCCCAAGGATCTTTATTATTTAAGAGGTTAAGAGCTTTAGTTATAGTAATATCATTTGGTTTAATTTGATCAAGTTGCTTCCAAGATATAGGGATAGATATAGAACATTTTTCTCTTAACCTAATTGAATAAGGACAAACAAAAGTAGCATTCTTAGTATTTCTTAACCAGTCAATAAATATTTTACCTTTTCTTTTATCTTTACGAATATTACTTGTATATTTATCTGGCCATGTTGCTTCCATAAGTTTAGCTATATTTTGACTATTTAATGCTAAATTATCAACACTTATTTTTTTCTTTAAAGGAACAACAATATGATAACCTTTTCCTCCACTTACTTTTAAATAAGATTTTAAATGTAATTTATCTAAAATACTTTTTAAATCTCTTACCCCTTCTCTTAATTTTTCTATTTCTAAATTTTCATCAGGATCTAAATCAAAAACCATTAAATCAGGATTTTCTAAATTATATACTTTACTTAAACCAATATGAAACTCAAAACTATTCATTTGTACTTCACTTATTAAGGCTTTTTTCGTTATAAGATAATAATAGTCTTCTTTTTTTAACTTTATTTTTTTTAAACCATTATCCTGAGGATTAAAATGTTTTTGAAAAAATTTAGAACCATTTAAACCATCTGGTAATCTAACCGTACTAAGTAATCTATTTTCTAAATAGGGAAGCATTCTTTTAGCAACTTTATGATAATAACAAGCTAAATCCCATTTCGTTATTTTAGGATTTTTAAATATTACTTTATCTGGATTAGTTATTTTAATACCATCTAAAATATATTCTTTAATATTAGTTTTATTATTTACTTTTTTATTATCTTTTATTTCTTGCATAGTTCTTTTTGTTTTAATACTTGTATCTAATAATTTTATCTTATTATATAAATAAATATCATCATTTTCTTTTTTTAATAACCAATTATTATTTTTAAAATGAATTAAAGTCCAAGCTCCTTGTAATCTTTTTCCTTTTAAAATAAATTTAAAACTAGATACATTAAAACTATGGGGTATTTTTTCTATTGGTTCCCAGTATCCTTCATCCCAGATCATAACTGGACCTGCCCCATATTCACCAATAGGAATATTACCTTCAAAATGACGATAACTTAAAGGATGATCCTCCACTTGAACGGCAAGACGTTTATCTTTAGGATTATAGGATGGCCCTTTAGGAACAGCCCAGCTTTTCATTACCCCATTCCATTCTAATCTTAAATCATAATGATCTTTTCGAGCTAAATGATGTTGCACAACAAAATGAAGTTTAGATTCTTTTTTAGAACCTATTTTTCCCATAGGTTCTTTTGTTTTAGTAAAATTTCTTTTAGAATTATATTTTTGTAAACTACTCATAAGACATCATTATTAGTTTTGTATAAATAATTATTTTTATACTTCTAATTATTTAATATCAGCAAATAATTGTCTATCTTTTCATTTTAATTTCTGACATTCTTAAAGATATAATTGCTTCAAACCATTGTAAAGACCATTCAGCAAAATATGATTTTAAATTTTTTGTTTCCGTATCTAAATCTATCAAAGCAAATTTTATATTTTGCAACTTTTTTTCATCAATTAATACTTAATAATTCACAGTAATGAGACCAACTCAATTTAACAGACACTGTCTGTTGTTTTGGGTATTCCAAATAAAATCTGTGCATAATTCTATATTTAATTTAGTTATATCTTTAATTTTTAGTATTTTGTTTTTTATGCCCAAGTTCATTCCACTTTTGAAAAAAAGTTCCTAATATCAAGTATTAGAAACTTTTAAAATTCCATCTGGGGCGAAATGTGAGGATCGAACTCACGCATACCGGAGCCACAATCCGGCGTGTTAACCACTTCACCAATTCCGCCGCATAAAGCACTAACAAGTGCACTATAACAATACCAAAAAAACGGCTAAAATGCAATATTTTTTGCAAAAATTTTTAGGCAAAATACTTAATTGTAAAGATAGTACCTTTCCCTACTTCCGATTTAACAATTATTTTCCCATTATCTTTATTTATTATTTCTTTAGCTAAAGATAAACCTATACCAAAGTTATTTAAATTATTTAAATCATGATAATAACGATTAAAAACTTTAGTTAAATCACTTTTAGCTATACCACTTCCTTCATCTTTAATAACTATTTTAGTTCTAACTTTATTACTTTCTCCTTTAATATAAATATTTTTATTATCATTTGTATGTTCTATCGAATTTTTTAAAATATTTGTTAAAGCTTCTATCTCCCATTTATAATCCCCTTTAATATAAATATCTTTATCTATATTAAGATAAATATTTAAATTCTTTTTCTTAATTAAAGGATCTAAATTTTTTATAATAGTTTGTATCATTTTATAAACATTAATATTAGTTTCTTTAAATTCAATAACATTAGCTTCAAATTTAGATAATTTAAGTAATGATAATACTAAAAAATTAATATTATCTATTTGAAAACGTATATCTTCTAAAAATTCCCTTTGGGTAGCTTTATCGATATTTTCATTCATTAAATTATCAACTAAAATAGAAATAGAAGTTAAAGGTGTTTTAATTTGATGAGATATATTAGCTAAAGTATTTTTTAAATTTTGTTTATCATCTATATTTTTTAAAGATAATTCTTTTAACATTTTAGTATGTTTATATATTTCTTCTTTTAATATCGCAAAAGTTCCTTCTTCTTCTAAATCTAATTCTAAATCATAAATATTATGATTAACTTTTTTTAAAGTTTTAATAATATTTTCTAATTCTTTATTTTTAGTATAACTTTCTTTTAAATAAAAAAGAATAAAAAGAAGAGAAATACTTAAAGTAAATATAACTATAATTATATAATTCTTTAAAGCAATATTATTTATTTCTTTTAATAAAGACTGATTAGAAGTAACACCATATTTATTTATAATATGTGGATCTATATTATGATCATAATTTAATATATCATTAGGATTAACTAAAGGATATTTATTTGTTACTTTATCTAAAACATTAATAGTATATATATTTATTTCTTTAATATAACATTTATAAAAATAAAAAGTTATAAAAAAAGAAAGAATTAAAGTAAGAATTATGATTAAAAAACTTTTAAATAAATAATTTTGTAATTTATATTTTTGTTTTAATTTCATTTTTCATCAATCCTATAACCTATTCCTTTAATAGTTTTAATTAAATTAGTATTATGTAATTTAGCTCTTAGTCTTTTAATATAAACACTTAAAGTATTATCATTAACATATAAACCATTGATATCCCAAATTTTATCTAAAATAACTTCTCTAGTTACAACTTTATTTTTATTTAAAACTAATAATTTTAAAAGACGATATTCTAAAGAAGTTAAAGTTACTTCTTCTTCATCTATAGTAACTAAACATTTATCTAAATCTATTTTAATATTATTTATTTGCATAATATTTTGTTTTGATACTCTTTCTAATATTTTTTTAATACGCGTTAATAATTCTTGCATATGAAAAGGTTTAGTTAAATAATCTTCTGAAATATCTAATCCTTTAATAATGTTTTCTTCATCATCCCTAGCAGTTAAAAAGATAAATGGAGTTTTAGTCTTTTCTTTTAAATAAGTACCTAAATTATAACCATTGCCATCTGGTAAAGTTAAATCTAATATAACTAAATCATAGATATTTTGTTTAATTAAATCTAAAGCATCATGATAATTAAAAGAAGTAGTTACATCATAATTATTTTGTTTTAAAGCATATTTTAAACCTTTAACTATTAATTCATTATCTTCTACTAATAATATTTTATTCATGATTTAAGTTAATAAATTAACCTCCTTTAAATAATAATTATTATCTTTCTTTAAAAATATAAATTCATAAGTATGATAATTATCCCATTTAATTTTATCTTCATCTACTTGATATAATTTTTCTTCTTTAATATTTTGATTTAAATCTTGATAATAAAAATATATTGTTTCACCATTTTCTATTTTTTCTTCTTTTAAAGCTAATTTAAATTTAATTTTTAAATATTCTTTATTTTCTAAAGCTTCTTCTAAATTAAATAATATTTTCTTTGCTTCTTCTTTTCTATTATTTATTACTTCTAAAGTATTATCACTAAATCTTAAATTATAAATAGAACCTAATTTATCTTTAGTAATTAAAGCTAATAATTCTTCCTTGTTAAGATTAAATTCTTCAAAATAATTACTTCCTAAATTATTAAGATCATCAATAGTTAAAGTTACTTTATCTTCATTAGATAATAATTCATTTCTTAAGATAAATGATAATTTTTCTTCTTGATTTAATTCTTTTAGATAAAAATGATCTTGATATAATTTATCTACTAAAGAATCAACATTTTGGCCATAGTTAAGTTGCCAAGTAGCTAAAGAAGTAACAACCTTTGGATCCTTTAAAGATACTTCTTGATATTCTAAATCTTTTTTTTCTTTCTTATTTTTTAATATTTCTTGAATAGAAATAAAAGCAAAAAGAATAAAAAGAATCCAAAGAAGAATTAAACAAATAGTTTGGGTTTTATTCATTAAAGGTTTATGATAATCCATTTTTTATCACCAATTAAAGAATATCATAAATTAGATTTTTAAACAATTCTAAATATTATCTTTCCGAATAGTTTCTATAATATTTTGTTTATTAATTCTTTTAAAAGAATAATGCATAATGAAACTAATAAGACAAATAACAATAATAATGGCTATAATAATAGCTAAATATGGAAGAACAAAAGGCATATCAGCACTTATTTCAAAACCTTGATATAAAAGGTAAGAACCAAGACAACCTAAAGGAATACCAATTAAAAGAGATTTAGAACCATACATAATACTTTCGAGTCTAATCATATAATTAAATTCTTTTTTAGTCATACCAATAGATTTTAACATGGCAAATTCTTTTTGTCTTAAATTCATATTAGTTGTTATAGTATTAAAGATATTAGTTATCCCTATTAAACTAATAACAATAATAAAACCATATAAGAAAATAGCGATTAAAATAATCATGGATTTTTCTTGTTTAACCATAGCATCAACATTTGTATAAAGTATATCATTCTTATTTTCTAGATAAGTATCTAAAGCTTTACTATATTCATCTGGATTCTTAACATCTAAATATAAATTAGATAAAGTATAAGAAGCATTTAAATTATTAAAATAGGTATCACTAACAACTAAATAATCCATATTATCATTTAAACCCATTGGTCTTTTATTTGTTCTTTTAACTATTTCTATATTTAATTCATTTTGATTATCTCGAGTAGATAATTTTCCTTTTAATATATCATGTTCTTTAATATTAAAAGTATTACCTAAAACATATTTTTCACCATCATAGAAACTATAATCATCAATTAAAATACCACCTTTAGAAATATCTTCATAATTACCATTTATTTCTTTTAAAAATTCTTGATACTGTTTATCTCCTAAAGATACAATTTTAATTAAAGAAGAATAATCAGGATCATCAATATTTTCACCATCATATGTTGATAAATAATTAGCAGGAACATAATAATTAATATATTTAGGAATAGTATAAGCATTTACTTCACCAAGATTAGTTAAAGAAAGAAGTTCATCATAAACCTTAGTATAATCCGTTAAAGTGGTAACTCTTTTATAAACTTGAATATTATATTTTAAATCTTTATAATAAATATTACTCATTTTAAAACCATAAGTAATTAGAGTTGATAAAGCTATAAAAATAGATATACTAACTACTAAAGAAATAACGGTAGTTCGATATTTACTTTTACTTCTTTTTAAATTTTTATAAGCTATAACTCCTCCAACACCAAATAATTTGGTTATTATTCTAGGTGTTTTTAATTTTTTGGCTTTAATCTTTATTTCATCATTACTTCTAATAGCTTCAATTGGTGCAATTTTTGCACTTTTTTGGGCTGCTCTAATCACTGAGAAATAAATAGTAATACTAGCTAAAATAATAGAAGCAAGAATAGCTAAATAAGGAACTTTAAAAGCAAAAACTAAACCATTTAAAGAATCTAATAATAAAATATTAATAACTTTAACAAGAATAAAATCGGCAAATAATCCAGATAATATACCAATAGGTATACCAATTAAACCTAAAATAAAACCTTCATATAAAACATTTTTCTTAATTTGTTTTTTGGTTGCGCCAATAGAAGCTAACATTCCATATTGTTTTTTCTTTTCTGTAATTGAGATATTAAAACTATTTCGAATAACAAAAACACTTGTAAAAATAATAATACCAATTACAACCATAATAATAGTAAAAATTGTTTTTAAGGCATTATCACCTATTTTAGCCATTTGCCATCTTAATAATTCATTATTAAGACCATAATCATAAGAAAATTCTTGATCTAATAAACTAGTAAATTCTTTATAATATTTAGGATTTTTAAATAATAAAGATACATCTAAAGAAGCACCCACAGGATATTGTTCTGTATATGTTATAGCCATAAACCCTGGAGAATAAACACTTTCTTTAATATTATTTGTTTTTTCTATAAACCCAGTTATGGTATATGTTTCTTCTTTAGTATTAATTATTTCTTCTAAATTATCTTTATCATAACTATCATTTTGGTTTAATATAACATTATGATCATTTAAAAGAACTCTATCTCCTACATTTAAAGTTATTTTATCCCCAATAGATAAATTTAATTGTTCATTATTAATACTATTATTTATAACTATTTCTTCTTCATTTTGAGGCATTCTTCCTTTAACTATTTTTATATGATCTTCTTCTAAAGCTTTTTTAGTATATTTTTCAATATATAAATAAGGTTTATAATTACTATTTTCATTAATTAAAGCATAACCTAAACTTTGAGTTAAATAATAATTTTTAACATGAGGATTATTAATAAAATAAGTAATATCTTTATTATTAACATCTTTAATAAGAATATGTTTATTACCACTAGAATTAATAGCATCATTAACAAGTGTTTGAATAAAAGATGTGTACATACCAGCAACAGCACAAATTAATGCTGTAGATAAAATAATACCAATAATTGTAACAATTGTTCTTTTCTTATTTAATTTTAAATTTTTTATTGTTAATTTATTTAATGTATTCATAATTAATTCCTTACATCACTAATTATTTTGCCATCTTCAATGGTCATAATTCTATTAGCCATACTAGCTATTTCTAAATCATGCGTAATAATAATTATTGTTTGTTTATATTTTTCATTTTGCATTTTTAATAAAGCTATTATTTCATCACTAGCTTTAGAATCTAAATTCCCTGTTGGTTCATCCGCTAAGACGATGGCAGGATTATTAATAATAGCTCTACCTATAGATACTCTTTGTTGTTGACCTCCTGATAATTCATTAGGTAAATGATTTTCTCTATTTTTTAAGTTTAACATATTAAGTAAATTATCTAATTTTTCCCCATCAACTTTTTGATTATCTAAATCACTAGGTAAAGTAATATTTTCTTTAACATTTAATATAGGTATTAAATTATAAAATTGATATATTAAACCTACTTCCCTTCTTCTAAAAATAGCTAATTTATCATTATCTAAAGAATAAATATCAACATTATCAATAAATACTTTCCCACTTGTAGGTCTATCAACTCCTCCAAGTAAATGTAGTAAAGTCGATTTACCTGAACCACTGGCACCAACAATGGCCACAAAATCTCCTTTTTGAACACTAAAAGAGACATTATCAACAGCCTTAATTTTATTTTCCCCTTTTCCATATACTTTACATAAATTTTCTACTCGTAAAATTTCCATCTAAATTTCCTCCCCAACTTAAATATATTTTTTTAAAGTGACTAGAAAGTGACAAAAAACCAAGTATTTTAAACTTGGCTATTATTTTTAGATAATTTTTTATATATTTCCATCAAAAGAATAATGGTTAAAGACATTAAGAATAAATATATAATATCAGATAAAGGTAAACTATTTGTTTCTAATATATTACTTAAAAAAGGTATTTCCATCACTATAAATTGTAATAAAATACAAAGAATTATAGCTAAAGGAACAAACCAATTTTTATTTTTATATTTAAAAATAGATTCTCTTTCACTACGACAATTTAAAACATGAACATTTTGAATAAAGACCATTAAACACATAATATAACCTCTGGCTATTCCTAAATCCATCTTTACAAATTTAATTAATATAATCCATAAAATAACAACTAATAAACTAATATAAATACTAGATATTAATATTTCTTTTAACATATCTTTATTAAATAAAGATTCCTGAGGATTTCTTGGTTTTAAAGCCATGATATCATCTGTTGCTTCTTCAAAAGATAAAGCAATATCTTGGATACCATCGGTGACAACATTAAGCCAAAGTAATTGAATAGCAACAAAAGGCATTGGTAAATCAAAAAGAATTGCTAAAATAAAAGATAAAACTTCGGCAAAGCCACAAGATAAAAGTAAATAACAAATCTTACGAATATTTAAATAGGCATTACGGCCTTCTTTAATTCCTTCCACGATAGCTAAAAAATTATCATCAAGTAAAATCATCTTAGCTGTATCTTTAGCAACATCTGTTCCACTTCCCATGGCAACACCAATATTTGCTTGTTTTAAAGCAGGAGCATCATTAACCCCATCACCCGTCACAGCCACAAACTCCCCATTTTCCTTTAATAAAGATACAATATTATATTTATCTAAAGGACTAACCCTGGCAAATACTTTTTTATCCTTAATAAATTGATAAAATTCTTCCTTACTTTTGGCAGAAAAACTATCTATTTGTTCTTTAGTTACAACTTCTTTTTTATTTTTAACAAGACCTAAATCTTTAGCTATTTTATAGGCTGTTAAAGGGTGATCACCTGTAATCATTAAGACATTAATCCCAGCTTTTTGACAAGTTAAAATAGCATTTTTGGATTCTTCTCTAATAGGATCAATAAAACCTACTAAACCTTCAATAACTAAATTTTTTAAGGCTTCTTGCCCAAGACTATCCTTACTAGTTAAAACTTTTTTAGCTAAGGCAATAACTCGGTAACCTTCCCCAGCTAAATTATCATTTAAAAGACTTAACTTTTCTTTATCAATTTTAACTATTTTACCATCTATGAGCATTTTACTAGAAAATTTTAATAAAGTTTCTAAAGATCCTTTTACTATACATACTGTTTTTTTATTTTCTTCATAAAAAGAGGCTGAATATTTATTTTCTGATTCATAAGGAATATTTTTAAGAGTATGAGGTAAATTTTCTAGGTTAATCCCTGCTTTTTGAGCTAAATAAAGAAAAGCAATATCAATAGAATCACCAATTGCCTTTGGTACAACACTAGCTTCATTATTAATTGCACCATGATAAATAACTTCTTTGACATCATCATTTAAATCTTTAATTTGCCCTTCTTTATTATAACCACTTCCTGAGACTAAATGTTTATGCCCATTTGGTAATACTATTATTTTGGCCGTTTGTTCATTTTTCGTTAAAGTTCCCGTTTTATCCGAAGCAATTACGGTACAACTACCTAAGGCTTCCACGGCATTTAAGTTTTTAACTAAAACTCTTTTTTTCAGCATTCGGTTAGAACCAATGGTTAAAGCCATCGTTTTAGCTAAAGGTAGACCTTCTGGCATGGCTGAGACTGATAAAGCAACCACGACTAGGAAAATATCTTTTACAGGTGTTCCTTTTACAAATAAAACAAAAGCTAAAAAGAAAGCAATGCCAACAATAGCTAAACTAATTTGTTTGGTAAATTTATTCATGCGAATTTCTAAAGGCGACAAACTCTCTTTAGTGGCTTCAACAACACTCGCAATTTTCCCAAGTTCCGTATTTAAAGCAGTAGCTACGACAACACCAATTGCCCTACCCTTGACCACACTTGTCCCAGCATAAACCATATTGCTTTTTGATAAATCATTTGTATTTAAAACAATATCACTATTTTTAGGATTAGCTATACTTTCACCAGTTAATAAAGATTCATCTACCATAAAATTATCTGTCCAAATTAAACGCATATCTGCAGAAACTTTATTACCACTTGCTAAAATAACAATATCTCCTAAAACTAAAGATGTTGCATCAACTAAATATTCTTCATTATCTCTTCGAACTAAAGCTTCTACTTTCAATAAATTTTGTAAACTCTCGGCATTTTTATTAGCTTTTATTTCTTGCCATAACCCAATTAATATATCTACTAAAACAATAAAAATAATAGCTAAAGCATCAACATATTCTTTACTAAAAAAAGATATAATAATTGTCATTATTAATATTAATACTATAGGTTCTTTTATTTCTTTCCATAATATTTCTAAAATAGTTTCTTTATGAGCTTTAGGTAAAGTATTTAAACCATATTCTTCTTGTAATTTAAGAACATCTTCTTTTTTTAATCCTTTCTTAGATGTATTTAATATTTTTAATACTTCATTTATATCTTTATTATAAAATGTATTTTTCATCTATTTTCACCTAGTATATGTAATATAACATAATTTATAGGTATAATCAATGTGACTTTTTGAAATAATAAAAAGGAAAGGAGAAAAAGATGAAAAATTTACCAAAAATAATATCAACAAAAGATGCTGCTTATTTAGAAGATATATTTAATTGGCATATTATAACAGCTTATAAATATGATCTATATTTAAATATGGTTCAAGATAAAACAATTGCCCAAAAGTTAGAAGAATTATTAACGATGCATCTTGATTTTTGTGCAACAGTTGTTAAGTTATTAGAAAGTGGGGAAAATAATGAGTGATAAAGAAATAATCATGGATGCTTTAGAAACTGAAAAAAATATGGCTGTTAATATGACATATGCTTTAAATGAAGCAAGTCATGAAAAATTATATAATGAATTATTTAATATGTTTGAAGAAATAAGTGAAGAAGCTAAAAACTTATATGCTATAGCTTATAATTTAAATTATTATACTTTAGAAGCAGAAAAAAAGAATAAAATTACTAAAAGTATTAATAAATTAAATCAAGAATTACAAACATTTTATAGTAATAAAGAAGGCGAATAGCCTTCTTTATTCATAGAATATTATAAAAGTGGTACCATATATAAAGGATAATAAATAATATTATTTTCTATTTTAAAATCTTTTATATGAACTACATAACATGTTGATAAATATTCTTTATATTTATTTTTAAATTTATTTAAAGATATTAATGAATATTTTTTTCCTGATTTAACTTCAATTGGTGATATATTATGACGACTTGTTATTGTTGGTTTAGATATTAAAAAATCTATATTCATTCGATCATCTTTATTATCTCTGGAAGAATTAGAATAATAATATAATTTATGATTAGATGCTACTAACATTTGAGCTACAATATTTTCCATGATCATTCCTTCATTATATTCGAGGCTATCAAATAATATTTTTTTATATATTTCTTCACTGACTAAACCAGATTCACTAAAAGCATGAGATATTAAAAGACCTGTGTCTGCCATATAACATTTGATAAAAGTTTTATCTTTATTTAAAGATAAGCCTATATTAGGTTCACTCGTATTAAAACAAGTATTTATAATCATAGCATCATTTAACCAAAGAAAGGAATCTTCATAATCACGAGCTTTTGCATCTTTAGCTAAAGATGTAATTTTAAATTTTTTCTCATGTCTTTGTAATTGCGAAGGTATTTCATCAAAAATATTTTCTACTTTTAAACTATATTTACCAGCATGTTTTTTAATATCATCACGATATAAATTTAAAATATTTCTTTTTATTTGATCTACTTCTTGAAAATCTTTAGTTTCAATATATTTTAAAACTGCTTGGGGCATTCCTCCAATAATTAGATATTTTCGAAAATAATCCATAGCTTTTTGATGCATTAAGGTTCCCATTGGTTTTTGTTCTTGAAAACATTTTCGAATAAAATCCATCAAACTTTTATTATCTAAAGCCCAAAGAAACTCTTCAAAATCCATTGGATGTAACGTTAAATGTCTTTCTTCAGAAGGAATTAAAATATCTTTAACATTTTCTCTTATAGAAACTAAAGAACCTGTTTCAATATAATCAAAGCGACCATCTTCAACTAAATATTTTATAGCTGAGCGAGCCTTTGGAAAAAGTTGAACTTCATCAAAGATAATGACACTTTCTCTTTCATATAACTTTATATTATAATAATTTTCTAAGTATAAGAAAAAATTATCTAAATCATCTAAATAATTAATAAAAAGATTTTTTATTTCTTCAGGAACTTTATTAAAATCAATAAGTAAATAACTTTGATAATTTTTTTGGGCAAAATCTAAAGCAATATAACTTTTCCCTACTCTCCTAGCTCCATCAATAAGTAAAGCTTCTTTTCCTTGTGAATTTTCCTTCCATTTTAACATTTCAGCATATATTTTTCTTTCCATTTTAGCTTTCACCTAGCTAAATTGTACTATATATTTTATAAATTAGCAAGGATTATTCCACCAAATCAAGGTTTTCAAAACATCATTTTTACACCAAATCAAGGTTTTTAAAATACTATTTTTACACCAATTCAAGGTTTTCTTAATTTTTCCAAAATTTTATTTCTGCCGAATATAATTTTTTTAATCTTGTTATTTTATTTTTCTTATTATAACCAATAAATAAAAAATTATAAGTAGCTTCCCAAATAGCAAGCCAACCAATTATTAATAGTATTTCAGAGATAATATCAATTGTTTTAAAAAAAGTATAATATAAAATTAAAAGAATAATACCTAAAGCAAATAATAATATTTCTTTAGAATGATCTAAAGTTAAATAATATTTTTCATCTTGGATTTTAATACTATAATTTTGTTTTATTAATTCAATCATTTTATTCTTTTCTTTTTGATTTAAAGAAAAACTATGATAAATATTAATAACAATATTATTATTAATTGGTTCACCATAACATTCTTCAATAATATAATCACTTAATTCTTTGGATATTTTTGTATCATTAAAATAATTATAAAAATCTTCTTCTTTTTTTAAAATAATATTTATTTGTGTTTTCATAACAACTCCTTAGTTAACTTTTTTGCCATGTTCTTTACGATATTGAATATGATAGGCAATAATTAATTGCAATCTATAAGGGGCAAATCTTTGCATAAATAAAGTTATTTTCATCCCTAATTTAGGAACAATTAGCATTTTTCTTTGCCATAATTTTTTTAGAGCATAAAAGGCAATATCTTCCGCGGATGCTTCTTTTAAAGCAAATGAACCATGGGCTACTTTATTAAAATTAGTTGCAACAGGTCCAGGACACAATGCACTAACTTGCACATGGCTTTTATTTTGTCTTAATTCTTCATTAATAGCCATGGTTAATTTAGTTATATAATTTTTTGTGGCATAATAAGTTGCCATATTAGGACCTGCCATAAAACCAGCACTACTACAAACATTTAAGATATAACCTTTATCTTTTTTTAGAAAATCTTGTAAAAATAATTTAGTTAATATATGATAGGCTTTAATATTTAAATCGATCATTTCTAATTCTCTATTTAAATCTGTTTTAGAAAATTCTCCAAATAAACCAAATCCGGCATTATTAATTAATAAATCGATATTTTGTTTATGAACTATATCATATAATTTATAAACATTTTGGGTATCTAATAAATCTAAAGTTATAATAGTTATATTAGTTTTAAGATCCTTTTTTATTTTTTCCATTTTATCTTCACTTCTTGCCACTAATATTAAATCATAACCATATTTATTACTTAAAATATAACTAAAAGCTTTACCAATGCCACTTGAGGCTCCTGTAACTAAGGCTAACATATTAAATAGTATCTCCTTCTATTGTACTCATAATATTTGGAAGCATTTGTTTCTTTCTTGAAACAATTTTAGGTAAGAACGTTCCTTCCTTTGCACTTTTTAAACCAAAACTATCGCGAATAATATTTTCTGCATTACTACTATAATAAACATATGAACCATTTTTAATTACATCAGTTACAAAAATAACAACAACATAATATTCTCTTTCACACATCTTATTCATTTTACTAATAAATTTATCTTTATTATCTTCAATAAATTCAATATCCATCGTCATTATTTGACTAATACCAATTGTTTTCTTATCAATATTAAAGATCTTAAAGTCATTCATAATTGCTTCTTCTATACTCATATCTTTAATACTACTTGCGGCTTTTAGCATTTGTTTCCCATAGTTATCCATATCAACTTTAGCTATCTTTGCTAATTTTATCGCCGCGATACGATCACTATCGGTTGTTGTAGGACTCGTAAGTAAAAGTGTATCTGATAAAATAGCCGAGAGCATTAACCCTGCCATTGTCTTTGGAATAGCTACTTTTTCTTCTAAATACATTTCATAAATCATAGTTGATGTACAACCAACTGGTTTACTAATAAAATTAATAGGGATACTTGTTCCTATTGCTCCTAAATTATGATGATCAATAATTTCTAATATTTCAGCTTCTTCAATCCCATCAACAGATTGATCTAAATTATTATGATCAACTAAAATAACTTTTTGTTTTTCATAATTATTAGGTCCAGTTAAACGAATTAAACCAACACATTCCCCTTTTTTATTTAAAACAGGATAATTAGTATGATTTATTTTATGCATCATTTGTTTAAAATCACTATAATAATCTTCGGTATTAACCGTGATAGGATGAATATTAGTATTAATACTTTTAATATAATTACTTAATAATATTTTATGAGATATTTGATAACTATCCATTTCTGTTTCAATAATATTTATTTCTTTTTTTAAAGCTTTTTTAATTAATTTATCTTCTATTTTACTATTTAAAGGTAAAATAATTAATTTAACTTTTGAATCTATGGCATAATCTAAAATCCGATAACGATCACCAACAATTAATATTTCTTCCCCAGTTAAATCAATTGTATCTTTAAAAGCTTTTGATTTCATACCTGCCACTAATATTTTGCCTTCAATAACATCACTAAATCTTGTTATAACTTTAGCATTTAAAGAATTAATAATATTATCTAAAGTTGTTTTAATTCTTATTTTATCACCATTTATTAAATAACGAGCTAATTCTTTTAAAGTAACATAACCAGTTAATAATTTTTTAGAATCAACTAAAGGTATTGCTGTAATATTTTCTTTTTGCATAAGTTTAAAAGCATCATCAATAGAAGAATATTCATTAATAAAGGCTTTTTTATCAAATTTAATATTCTTTATTCTTACTTTAACATCATTTAAATAACTTGGTAAATCAACTTTAAAATAATCTAAAACAAATCTTGTTTCTCTATTAATATTACCTATTACTTTCGGAATAGTTTTACCTCCTAATTCATTTTTTAAATAAGATAAAGCTATTGAAGAACAGATACTATCTGTATCAGGATTTTTATGTCCAAATATATATGTTAATGCCATATTAATACTTCCTTTCTTTTTATATTTTATTTAAAATAAGTATAGCACACTAACTTTTCATTTCAAATAAAATATCTCTTAATTCCATTGCTCTTTCAAAATCCATTTTTCGAGCAGCTTCTTTCATTTCATCTTCTATTTGACTCATTAAACGTATTTTATCTCTCTTACTTAATTTTTCTTCTTTTACTTCAACATTATTACTTATTACTTCTTTTATATCTTTAACAATTGTTTTGGGTATAATACCATGTTCTTCATTATATTTTTCTTGGATTTGTCTTCTTCTTTTTGTTTCATCAATAGCTTCTTGCATTGACTCACTAACTTCATCTGCATACATAATAACTGTCCCATTTGCATTACGGGCACATCGACCTATAGTTTGAATTAAACTTCTTGTACTTCTTAAAAATCCTTGTTTATCAGCATCTAATATACATATTAAACTAACCTCAGGAATATCTAATCCTTCTCTTAAAAGATTTATTCCTACCACACAGTCATAAGTTCCACTTCTTAAATCTTGAATTATTTTTAATCTTTCTAAAGATTTAATTTCACTATGTAAATAGGCTACTTTAATATTCATTTCTTTTAAATAATTAGTTAATTCTTCACTCATATGAATCGTTAATGTTGTAATTAAAACTCTTTCATTTTTAGCTTTTCTTTTATTTATTTCTGAGATAATATCATCAATTTGACCTTCAGAGGATCTGACCATAATAATAGGATCTAATAAACCAGTTGGTCTAATTATTTGTTCAACATATTTACCTTGTACTTTTTCTAATTCATAATCACCAGGAGTAGCTGAAACATAAATAGCTTCATTAATATGATTTTCAAATTCATCATATTTTAAAGGTCTATTATCTAAAGCACTAGGCAAGCGAAAACCATAGTCAACAAGCGTTTGTTTACGCATTCTATCGCCATTATACATGGCTCTTACTTGGGGTAATGTCACATGGGATTCATCCACGACTAAAAGAAAATCTTTTGGAAAAAAATCAATTAAACAAGAAGGTGTTTCCCCAGGACCTCTTAAAGCTAAATGCCGAGAATAATTTTCAACTCCACTACAAAAACCAGTTTCTCTTAACATTTCAATATCATAATTAGTTCTTTCTCTTAACCTTTGTTCTTCAATTAATTTATTCTCATTCTTTAATTCCTCTAGGCGAACTTTAAGCTCTTCTTCAATTCTTTTAATTGCTTCTTCCATTTTATCTTTACTTGTAACAAAGTGAGATGCTGGAGATATCGTTATACTATTTTTATGATTAATTATTGCCCCTGTTACAGGATCAAAAGTAACAATATCTTGAACTATATCATCTTCTAAAATAATTCTTATACCACTTACCTTTTCATTAACTGGGATAATATCTACATTATTTCCTCTTACTCTAAAGGTACCCCGATGAAAATCAAGATCACTTCTTTCATAGGTCATATCTACTAAACGATTAATTATTTTATTACGACTAATATTTTGTTTTAATGTTAAAATAAGCATATTTTTTTCATATTCAGACTTTTCACCAATACCATAAATACAGGAAACAGATGCAACAACAATAACATCCTTATAATTAATTAACGCACTTGTAGCTGCATGTCTTAATTCATCAATTTCATCATTAATTGATGAATCTTTTTCAATATAAGTATCACTAGAAGGAACATAGGCTTCTGGTTGATAATAATCATAATAAGAAATAAAATATTCAACATGATTATTAGGAAATAATTCTTTAAATTCCGAATAAAGTTGACCAGCAAGTGTTTTATTATGTGCTAAAACTAAAGTTGGTTTATTCATTTCTTTAATAACATTGGCTATCGTAAATGTTTTACCTGTCCCAGTTGCTCCAAGTAAAACTTGTTCTTTTTTACCACTTTTTAAACCATCAACTAATTCTTTAATAGCTTTAGGTTGATCTCCACTTGGTTCATATTTTGATACTAATTCAAACATCTTATCCCTCCCATAATAAATAATCTTATTTTAACTAAAGAATTAAATTTATCTTGCATTATTTTAGCACTATAACTAATATAAAACAAGAACTAGCTTATTTAGTTCTTGTCTTAGTATGGACTAATTATTACAATTAATAATTTTATATTATTATTTAGCTTCTTCTTGAACTCTTGTTTCTCTAATCACAGTAATTTTAATTGTTCCTGGATATTGCATTTGACTTTCAATTTTGTCTTTAATATCCCGAGCAATTTTATGACTTTTAAGATCATCTACTTCATTAGGTTTAACAATAACCCTTAATTCTCGACCAGCTTGCATAGCAAATGTTTTTTCAACACCTTCATAAGAATTACCAATTTCTTCTAATTGTTCTAATCTCTTAATATAGTTTTCTAAAGAATCATTTCTTGCCCCAGGGCGAGCTGCTGATAAAGTATCCGCGACAGAAACTAAAACAGCAATAACTGATTTAGCTTCGGTATCCCCATGATGGGAAGCAATAGAATTAATAACTACATCATTTTCATGATACTTCTTAGCTACATCCATCCCAATTTCAACATGAGATCCTTCTACTTCAAAATCAATAGCTTTACCTATATCATGTAATAAACCTGCTCTTTTAGCTAATGTAATATTTTCACCTAATTCTGATGCCATTAAACCACATAAATTGGCTACTTCAATGGAATGCTTTAAAGCATTTTGACCATAGCTTGTTCGAAAATTAAGTTTTCCTACTAAATTAATTAATTCAGGATCCATCTTTGTTAATCCTAAATCACTTATAGTTTTATTACCAATTTCCATAATTTTGGTGTTCATATCTTTAACTGTTTTATCATAAACTTCTTCAATTCGAGCAGGATGAATCCTTCCATCTTTAATTAAAGTTTCAATTGTTATCTTGGCAATTTCTCTTCTTAAAGGATCAAACGAAGAAATAACAATAGCCTCAGGCGTATCATCAATAATTAAATCAACACCTGTAACTGATTCAATTGTTCTAATATTTCTTCCTTCGCGTCCAATTAATCTTCCCTTCATATCATCATTTGGTAAATCAATTGTACTAACTGTTTGTAAACCTACAACATCATCAGCATATCTTTGCATACTTCCAACAATTAATTGTTTGGCAATTTCATGTGATTCTAACTTAGCTTTAGTTTCTGCTTCTTTGATATAATTAGTTATTTCTAATTCCATGTCATCTTCAACACGTTTCATTATTAAATCATGTGCTTTTTCTTTACTAAAGTTTGCTATTTTTTCTAATTTTTCAACTTCTTCTTTAAGAAGTTTATCCATTTTTTCCTCTTTTTCTTGTAAATCTTTTTGTTTAGCTAATAAATCATTTTCTTTTTCTTGTAAAGAGTCATCTCTTTTTTGAAGCATTTCTTCCCTTTTATCAAGAGAAGATTCTCTATTTAAAATTCTTTCTTCACTTTGATTAAGCTCCGCTTTTCTTTCTTTTATTTCTTGTTCAGTTTGTTGTTTTAATTTATAACTTTCTTCTTTTAATTCTAATAAAGCATCTCTTTTACTTTTTTCTGCTTCTTTTTTAGATTCTTCAATTAATTTATTAGCTTTAGAAATAGTTTTGGAATTTTTTATAGCATTAACAATAATGACAATAATTCCTCCAACAAAAACACCAACAATAAGAGTTAAAATGGAAACTAAATTTAACTCCATTTTAAATCCTCCCATTTCTTTTATTTATAGAATAAATAATTAAACTTTTCTATAATTTAATTATAAAGGTTATTAGGAAATAAATCAAGATGAAAAAAATAGCTTATATAAGCCATTTCCTATCTTTATTCATCAGTATTTAAAGGAGTTTCATTTTTTTCAAAACCATAATGTTCTCTTATTTTAGCTTCTAATTCATCTCTTAAATTAGGATTTTCTTTTAAATAAATTTTAACATTTTCTTTTCCTTGCCCAATTTTTTCACCATTATAAGAATACCATGCTCCACTTTTATCTAAAATAGCAAGTTCACTGGCAATATCAATAATTTCGCCTTCTTTTGAAACACCTTCCCCATACATAATATCAACACAAGCTGTTTTAAATGGAGGAGCAACTTTATTTTTAACAACTTTAATATTCGTGCGATTACCAATAATTTGATCACCCATTTTAATTTGTTCGCCTCTTCTAACATCTAAACGAATAGAAGCATAAAACTTTAAGGCTCTTCCCCCAGGCGTTGTTTCAGGATTACCAAACATAACCCCAACTTTTTCTCTTAATTGATTAATAAATATAGCTGTTGTTTTGGTTTTATTCATTGTTCCGGATAATTTTCTTAAAGCTTGGGACATTAACCTTGCTTGTAAACCAACATGAGAATCGCCCATTTCCCCATCAATTTCGGCCTGAGGAACTAAGGCTGCGACAGAATCAATAACAACAATACTAACGGCTTCACTGCGAACTAAAGCTTCACAAATTTCTAACGCTTGTTCTCCTGTATCCGGTTGACTTAATAATAATTCATTAATGTCAACACCTAAGTTTTTAGCATAAACAGGATCTAAAGCATGTTCAGCATCTATAAAAGCGGCTCTACCTCCTCTTTTTTGCACTTCCGCGATAGCTTGAAGAGCCACGGTTGTTTTCCCACTTGACTCAGGTCCATATATTTCAATAATACGTCCCTTTGGATAACCACCAACACCTAAAGCAATATCAATTGCAATTGATCCACTTGATACAACATCAACATTTAAATGTTCATTATCCCCTAGTTTCATAATTGCCCCTGCGCCAAATTGTTTTTCAATATCGGCTAAAACTTGTTCTAACGCTTTATCTTTATTCTTTTCATCTTTAGTTGTTTTCATCTTTTTCCTCCTAGATTTTACCTTGATACAATTTAATTTTAACTTAAGAAAATTAAATTGTCAATAACAAATTACAAACATTTGTTTTAAATTTTTAATGAATTCTAATTTCTCCTATTAACACTAACAAGTTCCATATCTTCGGTTAGTTGTTTTATTCTTTCTGTTATTCTTCGAGCTTTAACTTGATCAACATTTCCTTTCGTCATACTTAAATGATTTTCTAATTCTTCAATTGTTAAATTAGAAGTAAAAAAGGTTGTTAATTTTTTATTCATTCTCGTTTGTAAAATAGAACCTAATATTTCATCTCTTCCCCATTCCGTTACATTTTCCGCCCCAATATCATCAATTAATAAAATATCTACATTCATTAAATAATTGATTTTTTCTTCCATTAAAGAAAAATCTTCTTTAATACTTCTTAATAATTCAGGAAAATAAACAATTTCTACCCAAGCTTTCTTTTTAAGAGCTAGTTCATTTAAAAGAGCCGCTAGTAAAAAGGTCTTACCACAACCAAAATTACCATGTAAATATAAACCTTTTAAAGTATTAACACTTTCATATTTTTCATAAAATTTTAAAATCCATTTAATAACTTTTAATCTATTACCATCCGTACTATCAATATCTTTAATTCGCGCATTTTTTAAAATATTTAATTCATCATTCTTAGCTTTTTCTAGTTTTTGCAACTTTTTTTGATATTTACATGGCATATAAATAAAATTAAGTTTATTATTTTCTTTAACAGGATAATTGACATAACCATTTACTTTATTTTGACATGTAAATAAACCCTGACAATTCTTACAATGTTCTAATTCTTCAATCGTTTCTTTTAACCTTGAAGTATACTTTTGCCCTATTTCATTATCAATATTTATCTTTTTAACTAAAGCTTTAAAATAATCATTATGAAGAGCTTCCTCATAATCTTTTGCTATAGTCTTTTTGATATGCTCATTTATTGTAAAATTTTTACTTTCCATTATTTAAACTCCTTCAAAATATTTTCTAATTCTTTTTGTTCTTCTTGACTTATGTTAGAACTTTCAATATTTTTATTAAACCAAACTGGTTCTTTAACAACATTTTTAACAGGACTTGGGGCTTTTTTCGTCATTCGTTTATTTTCTTTTATGGCAAAATCCATGGCTTCGGTTGCTGTTTTTAAATTAGCTCTTTTCCATTGACTGGCAATAGCTTCAATGTAACCTGCAACTAATTTATTATTGTTCTTTCTTAAAGCATAATCGAGTAAAACATTAACAACTGCTGGGGGTAGTTCTAAATCAACAATTAACATTTCAATTATTTTCATTTCATTTTTCGTTGGTTTAACTCCCCTGTTTTTTGTTCTTAAAAAATCAACAGGATTTAATGTTTCAAACATTTGAATAATCTTACCCCGCATAGAAGTATCTCCTGTTGGACTTTTCAAATACTCGGGCTGACTGCGATAAACTAAAGTTGGTAAAGCATTATTGTTATATTGATAAGTTTTTCTAGCTAATATTCTTAAATTATTTTTATCTATCATACCAAAATCATTTAAAACACTTCGAATTAATTCCGTCATCTTCATCGTATCTAATTTATAAATAAAAGCAAGTTCATTAATTAATTCTTTCATTTTTTTATTTAAAGCTTTTTCATTAATTAAACCTTTTGGAATAGATGCTAGAATTAAATCAAAATCAACTTGATCATTACAACTAATATCATTGGTTACATGATCTGGAGCTAAACAAGAAGAAATATCACTTACAGATGTATATACTTCATCTATTTTTTTCGTAATATCAGTATAATCTTTTAAATCTAAACGAGGCATTTTATATTCATTTTTTAAGTTTTCAAATTCATTAGCTCCTAAGTTATTGTATAAAACAACATTTAAAATAGGATGATTAAAAAATTCCATAGGTGTTAAAGGCGAATATAATTCATAAATATAACTTGTTTTATCTAAAACTTTAACATAGGTTTTAAGTAAACCTGTAGCTTCTAAAGCACTTCTGGCTTCTTTTATTTGATTTAAAGAACATTTTAAAATACTCATAAAATGATGATGGGTATATATTGGCGAGATTTGCCCTTCTTTTAAATCATTCCATAAAGTTAAATAGATACTAATAGCTAAGTGACCAACGATGGGTTCATAAAAACTAATTAAAATCTTTTTATCAAAATCACTTAAAATAGTTTTATTATAAACAATGTAGGTATCTGCAGGTAATAAAGAATAATTTTCCATGTATGTCACCTTCTTTTTATCTATATTATACCATTAAGAATTAAATATTTAAAAAAATTTACTAAATTAAAAAAGCACAATGTAATAATTATGCTTCTTTTTCTAAATCTATATAACGGATGCTTGGTTTAAAACGAACTCTTTTTAAATTTTTAGGAGGTAAAGCAGGAGCACCAACTAGACCATATAATGAACCATCTTTGGTTAACTTTTCACAATTTCGGCAGTGTTTAGCCAAAAATTTACCTTGGCCATTCATTAAACCAAAGTTACAATTGCCAGTTAAATCATCAAATAAGGTAGGAATATAACCATTTAGATTATGGCCAGTTAAATATAAAGAATATTTAGGATGATTTAAATCGCGAAATAAGTAATTAGGACTATGGAATAATAAGATGTTATATTGTTTAGAATCTAAATGAGATTCAATAATATTAATTTTTTCTCTTAAAATATCTAAATAACTTAAAGCATTTTCTTTATTTTGAATGTAATAATCAAAGGTTGCATAGGATGAATCTAAACCAGTTATGACTAAATCTTGATAAGTTATTTTACTATAAGGATAAGAAAGTAAAGCCACTCGAGGTAAACTAGCTATTTCTTTAAAAATATTTTCACTATCAAAGAAAATATAACCATCTATAGTTTTAACTAAATAATCTCTATCACCTTTAACCATAAAAACGGGGGCTATTTTCGAGATTAAATTAAGCCATTTAAGAAATATTTTATATTCTTTGGTTTCATAAGCTTCCGCGATATTGGAAAATAAATCACCTGTAATACAAATGATATCTGGTTTTTCTTTATTTAAATCTTGAGCTAATAAATAAAGATTATTAAAATCTTCTTTACCTTGATAAGAAAAATCAGTAAGTAAAGCTATAAGATAATTTTTATTAATTTTATTTGTTTTTAAGTTGTATTTAACACTACTAATTTCTTTTTTCATGTTGTTTCCTTTCTGTTTCAAGTAATATATTATAGTATATCTTAAAAAATATTAAAGTTTTTTACTTAGAATTAACTTTAATTGTTCATTTTCCTCATTTATTATTGGCATTGTGTAATTAAATAAGTCTTCTTGAGAATAATTAGGATTAAAATGTAATGATTCTGGTTTTCTTTCTAAAATAGTATTTATAGTATTTTCATAATTATTTTTTCTTGTTTCTTCTTTTAATTTTAAAGCTATATTATGGGCTTTATTAACACTATTATGTTCTAAAAATTTAATTATTTCATAATCATTTTCAATTTTAAAACATAGATATGGGTATAGTTCATTGGTTCCATTTATAGATAGCTTATCTGGGTATGAAGGATCTAACATTAAAGTCATGATATCATCTTGTTTAATATATTTATGATAAGATTTATTATATAAATTTAAAGCATAGAAAAAGGCATAGTTATATTCATCATTATTTAAATAATTATAAAGATTTTCATAGGGAAGACATACTTCAATATGAGAACGGCTAAAATTAGAACCATAAAAACCGGCACCTATATATTGTTTTACGACATCTAAAGGTAAATCTATGGCATAAATACCATATTTAAACTTGTATCCTCTTAAGCCATCTAACTTTTTTTGTTCTAATAAAAAACTGAGAGTATCACTTAAAGATGTAAAAAAATACTTAGTCATGCACATTTCCCCTTGAAAAGCTGCAAATGTGTTAGGAAGAGTTATGGATTTACAACCATTTAAATAATTATAACGATTACTAGGTGACATATAACCAAGATTAAGAATGTTAAGGCCTTCATTGACAATTCCCTTCGCTTGGGCTTCTTCCCTTTTCGTGGATGAATCAGGCCATTTAATAAAACGATATACTTTCATTTGCTTCTCCTTCTTTCAAAAACATATCCTTTGTTTGATAATAAATCTTGTGTTTCGCTATTTTCTTCGGTAATGTAAGATAGATAATTGGTAAAATTACTATTTTGATTAAATTCTTCTAATGTTGTTTTAGAAAAAGGACGATTTGTAATTATATCATTTAGCATAGGACTTATTCTATCTAACCAGTTGCTATCAATATATGGATTTAAAATACGATAATCAGTTATAATAGGAAAACATAAAAAAGGATAAAGTTTATTACTACGGTAATGAACTAAATCAAAGTTTTTGGAAGAATTATTTTTAAAAAAAGAATGATATTCTCTATCAAAATAAAAAAATGGTTTTTGATAAGATTTATTATATAAATATAATGCTTTGTTAAAGGAATCATTGGGTGTATTATTAAGATTATTATATAGATCTTCATATGGAAGGCGGGCTTCTACTTTAACTGAATCTTTATAGAAACCTAAGCCAAGATAATTATTTAATAACTCTAAGGGTAAATCTAATTCCAAAATAGCATATTCATAAATAAGATTTTGTTTGATTTTATCATGATGAAAACAAGATTTAGCCCATGCAAGAGCATCTGATAAAGATAAAAAGAAATATTTAGTCATTTGCTTTTCTAAAGGAAAAGTATTAGCTAATGCTTTAGAGTGAACATAAGGAAAATTTAAATAAGATAATGAAGGAGACATTAGACCATGATTAATTAAGTTGCGGCCTTCATTTTCCATACCATTATAAAAATGTTGAAATATTTTTTCATTTAATTTAACATAGCGATATACTTTCATTTCTTTCTACCCCCTTTTGCTTAGAAAATACTATACCACATATATTAGGAAAAATGCAAATGTTTTAAATAAAATTAGAATAACAAAAAAGATAAATAATATTTAAATTATAAGCTATTTTAAGATTATATATTTTTAATCAATAAGCCAATTTAGATTATATTTTATTATGTTATAAGCTATTTTGGAGTATGTTTTATTAAGTTATAAGCCATTTTAGATTATATAAATTTTTAATTAGTAAGCTATTTTAGACTATATAATACTATTCTTATAAGCTATTTTGGATTATAAATCATACACATTATATCTTATTAAAATAATCAATGGCATCTAAAATTTTATATATACTAGTATGTGGATTTGCCTTTATTAGTTCTTCACCATCACCAATAGCTCTATGTTCTAAAGATTTAGCAATTATTTTAGCTTCATTTGTATGATTTTTTATAATCTTATATATATTCATAGTTTCAAAATACATTCCATTTACCTTTTCTATTTCTTTTTTTACATCTTGGCTATTATTAAATTTTAATTTATTATTTCTATAGTGTATTAAATACCATATTTCAAATGTTGGAGCTGATGTAATTATTTCAATATTGTTTTCTAAACATTTTCCTCTTATTTCTTTTATTTCATTTATTCTTCTATCATCTAAATCTGTATCTAATGTTAAAAATATTCTTACATTATCTTCAGATTTAATATCTTCATTTTGAATATATTTTAATAAATCATCTAACATTCCTTTTGGATCTGTACTATTTCCAGTTGAAAATTGTATTCTCAAATCTCTGGTATGATAATTTCTAAAATAATAATACTCTGATGATTTTTTCCTCCTTCAGAGCATATTACAATTAATGGTCTTTTCTGATGTTGTTTTAATTGTCTTCTAGCCATAAATCAATGTCTCTTATAAATGGTATAGCTCCATATCTGCCATTTATATAACCTTTCTGAATATTTTCATCTTTTCTTACCGAAAATGAATCAAGTGGATATAAATCAGAAACACCTGTCTTAGAATTTTTTTCAGTAAACCAAATTTCATCTCTTCTTAATAAATCTAAATTTAATAGATTTGTAGCATGAGTCATAAATATTAATTGACTATTGGCTTTATTAATATTTTTATTATTAAAAAGTTTTATAATAAACTCTACTAAAGCTGGATGCATACTTTTTTCTAATTTTTTAAATTTTTGCTATTTTTTCACAAATTTATAAATAATAATCTTATATTTTATATTTATTAAGTTTTAAATATAGATAAATATAAGTCATTTTAGATTATAAAAAATAACTACGTATGTAGCTATTTTATGGTATTAGTAATTTTTGACCGATCGTTAATGTACTAGTAGTTAAATTATTTAATTCAATTAAGGCTGTCACTGTAGTATTAAATTCTCTAGCAATGCTATATAATGTATCCCCGTTTACGCTTTTTATGTAGTATTTTTAAATGTAAATATAATATCTATCCTCTTATCTTGATAGATATAAATTTTTTCAACTAAATTTATTATTAATTCTCTAGTTGGATTATTTAAAGATAAAAATTCATTAATATATTTTTCTATCATTTTATTGTCTATTTTATTTGTTTCTAAATTCTCATTTTTAAGATTA
>CANRDD010000008.1 GCA_947629305.1 uncultured Bacilli bacterium
TACATATAAACATCAGGACTTTCGACCAAAGCACCAACCCCTTCAATTGCTTTCACAAAATCTTTACTTATATCATAACCATTAATATAAACATGACCTTTACTAATACTTTGTAAACCTAAAATAAGTTTAATCGTTGTTGTCTTACCTGCCCCATTTGGTCCTATGAAAGCTAATATATCTTTCTTCGCAATTTGAAAAGAAACATTTTTTAAAACTTCTTTTTTTCCAAAACTTTTATATAAACCTTGACAATCTAATATTGTTTCCATTTAGGCCTCCTACTAATATATATTACCCTTATTATTCCTATTTCCTTTAAATTTCTTTATCTTTTAAATGCTTTTAAATAAACACTTCTTAATCTTTCACTTGATACATGGGTATAGATACCCGTAGTATTTAAATTAGCGTGACCAAGTAATTCTTGCACTGATTTAATATCCGCGCCATTGTTAAGTAAATGAGTTGCAAATGTATGCCTAAAAGTATGGGGAGTAACATGACTTTTCAAACTTAAATCTTTAACAATATTTTTTACAATTACTTCTAATGCATATATATCATAACTAGATCCATTTTTATTTAGAAAAAGATTAGAAGGACTATTCTTTTTGACATATAATGGTCTAACTTTTTTTAAATATAAATTTAAATATTCATTAGCATAATCCCCATAGTAAACAATTCTTTCTTTATTTCCTTTCCCTTTTATTCTTATTTTTTTCTCACTACTTATTATATCATCTAATTTAATATTAGCTATTTCACTAACCCTGCACCCCGTGGCATAAAATAATTCAATTAAACATCTTTGCATTATTCCTTCATTAGTATCTGTATTTAATGAAGAAAGAATAAGACGCATATCTTCATAACTTAAATAATTAGGTATTTTCTTTTCTAACTTAGGATTTCTTATTACTTTAAAGATATTTTTCTCTATTTTTCCTTCATTAACTAAATAATTATAAAAACTTCTTAAAGCACTAATATGTCTACTTATTGTACTATTCTTTAATTTCTTTTGATCTAAATATTTTAAATAATCTAAAACATCTTCCCTTGTTAAATTTAAATAATCTTTTTTATTATCCTGAACAAATATAAAAAAAGATTCTAAGTCTTTTTGATAACTTAAAATAGTATTAGGTGAAGAATTAACTTCTTTTTGTAATATTTCTAAATAATTTTCGATTTCTATTTTCATCTTTTTCTCTTATTTCTTGTAATTTTAATTCTATTTCATAAAGACTTCGGCGACTATTTGCTAAGTCATGATAGGCTTCACTATATCCTAAGCCTTTATTTTCCTTTATTTCTTCTTCTAATTGTTTTATTTCATTTATTATTTCTTCTCTTTGCATCAATAAATTAAATTCTTCAATGCTTCTCTTTGATGTCCCATAGTCATATTGGGTCAATATTTCATAATCTAAATTAGTCATCGGATTCATTTGATATAATTCCTCAAAACCTAACATATGAACTTCATCTTGGGTTTCATCTAATTCATTTTGCCATATATTTTTAACCCTTGAAGAAATATTTCCTTGATATGGCTTTAACATAATTTCTTCTTTCATGGCTGTGCTTCCTCCAAATGAGGGACTAATCTAGCAACACCACTTAACCCGCGGCCAAGATTATCATTTTGGGAAGCATCATAATTAACAAATGTTAACTTTAAATTCCAAACTTGGGTAACATCATCTTGTTCCTTACCTTCAATTACATAATCCGTCTTTATTTTAAATGTTCCCCTTTGATTGGTTAAATCTAAACCTGTGATTCTTTGCCCTGATACATCAGTAATACTCACATAATCTAACTCAGGCACATCAACTACTTCATGTCCTAAAGGATCAGTAATAGTTAAAATAATTTCCGGTTTGTTTTTGCCAAGTGTATATTCCATAGTATTAGCAAATATTTCCACTTCCACATCATATTTAAAACTTGCCACATTTCGATCAGTTCCCATTTTTAAACTTGCTGACAATGATGATAAAGATGTTAAACTTTCTTTTAATTCTTTATTAAAATTTAAAGGTGTTGCATATAAAGTTAAAGGTTGTCCTGCATCATAAATAACTGATGTCATGGTTGCCGAGCTAACTTCGGTTGAAGCTGTGATTTCTTCTCTTTTATTAATTTCAAAGAATGCTAAAGCAGCCCCGAATGAAGTCATTAAAAAAGCAACTAAATAAATAATTAATAAAATATTTCTAGTTTTTTTACTCATACTTAGGCCACCTTTTATCTATTAAAAGAATATCATTTTTTCATAAAAAAATCAACCCTTTGGTTGATTTAATTATTCTTCTGGTAATGTCCCAACAAATTTATTTAAAGATTTAGTAAAGTCTTTTAAGACTTCGGTTAAAATAGTTTGATCTTCACATTTTTCCACATAAGTACCATCTTCTTCAATAATTTCTTTTAAAACAGCACTTTCTTCTGTTGGTTCTTCATTTTCATCTAAAACTATACCTAAGAAATAACTAGTATCTTCATAAATAGTTTTATCTACTAATAAAACATTTAAATCATTATCTAATGTAATCACTGTATCAACTTTCATTTTATTCTCCTTATCTTCCTAATCCCGCAAATTCTGGAGCCATTTCATCTAAATTGGCTTGAAAATCTTGAGCAAATTGATCAGCATTACGATGAGAATTATTGCGAATATTATTCATACCAGCTGCTGCTTCTCTTTTTAAAACATTAACTCTTTCTTCATCAGTTTGGGCATTATTATATTCATCTTCATAAGCTGGAGAGATTTTAGCTTTCTTATAGATACCATAAATAGCGGCACCCAAACCTGCTCCCACGATAACTGTTGGAATAGCTACTGAGCTTACTGTTAACATAAAGGCTCCTTTTGTAAAGGCTAAAGCTATTTCTGCAAGTCCACCACCAATAAGCATAGATTTAATATATTTATTAATACTTGCTCTGCGTTGTTTTGTAACTTTATAACGATGATTTCTTTTTACTTTTTGATTATTAACTTCATCGGGCATTTGTTCTGGTTCAAAATCTTCTTTTTCTTGTTCACTTATAGGTACTAATGATTCACCATCATTAACTCGGTAATTTTCTAAAACATTTTCGGGATCATCTAATTTTTCTTCTTCTAAATTAGGTATAATTGGTGGTTCAGTCCCTAAACCATCATTTTTATTTGCATCATTTTCTTTATTTTCTTCATTCTTTATTTCTTTATTATCTGTATAATTATCTAAAGCATTAGGTTTGTTTTCTTCATTATTTATTCCTGTATCTAACGTATTAGGTTTATTTAAAGAATCATTTTTAACTTCTTCTTTAGATGGAGCTATTTCTGAATCAAAATGTAATTGTAAATCAATACCATTTTCTCTACTAAAACGATAACAAATATTATCTTTAACAGCCATAGCATGTTTCATCATATTTTGTTTTTCTTTTAAAGCTTCTAAACAATAACTAATCCCACTTAATTCTTTTTTAATCATGATAGTTGTCATATCATCAATAATTTGTCTATTAGCTACAGTTTCGCCAAGATTATTTCGTTCATTTGCTTCTTTATACAATTTTTCAAAATATTCAATACTATCATTATTTTTAATGAAGTTCTTTTTATTTTCTTCCGTCATTAATTCTTCGGCTTTTCTTTCATTTTTCCAAGCAGAAGATATTTTATCATTTAACTTATCCCATTTATCTTTAGCTTCCGTGATCATTTTTTGACCTTCAGGACTCGCAACACCTAAATTTTTAGTGACATAATCAACTACACGGCGATATTCTTCATGAGCTTCGTCTCTTTCCTTTTCTAAATCTTCTCTTCTTTTTTGACCATCTTTAAAGCTTTGTTCAATAACATTATAATCTAAAACAAATGGTGCTTTTAAACCAGCTTTTTCATAAAATAAATTAATGCGTGTAAAACTAGTTTTAATTTCGTTTATAAGTGGTTCTTGACTATTTAAAGCTTTTTGATAATCATCTTGGGCTTTTTCTAATTCTGCAAAAACATTAGGTTGTAATTTAACAAGTTTTAAAGCCGCGGATACACTTAATGAATTTTCCATATATTTTTCCCTCTCAATCTACTATTTATATTAACAAAAATTTACTTAAATGTCAAATTAGAGAAATATCCCTATTTCTTTAATTTGACATATCTTAACTTTCTTTATTATTTTCTTCTAAATTTAATTCAATCTTATCAACATTATATCCTTCATCTAAATCTTTAATATTTAAATTTTCAATAAATAATGTGGCTTTAAAATCTTTAATAGATTTATTTAAAGCATCTTTTAATTCTTTATTTAAACTTAAATCTAAATTCTTAACTGGTGTTTTTAAAGATACATTCTTATTTGATTTTTCTCCTCTTACTTCACTAATAATATTAACTAAATCATTTCCTAAACTTACTTCTTTATTAAAGTTATAATTTAAAGGATTAATAGTTGTTAAATGAATTGATTTATGATCATGATATAATTCTTGATAAATTTCTTCTGTTATAAATGGAAAGAAAATACTAAAATCTTGTAATAATTTATAAAGAAGCATATAAACTGTTTTTTGGCCTGAATAACGAGGTATATCACCAAATTCTAAAGGTCTATATAAACGATGTTTAACAATTTCAATATAATTATCACAAAAATTCCAGAAGAATTTTTCTAAAGTATTTAAAGCTAAACCTACTTCATATTCATCTAAATAATTAAGAAAACTTTTTTCCATATCCATAAATAAACCTATAATCCATTTATCAATATATTCAAAATCATTAAATTCTTGATCTTTATAATCTTCTAAATGCATTTCAATAAATTTAGATACATTCCATATTTTATTAACTAATTTTTTTCCTCTTTGTAATGTTTCGGTACTAAAGATAATATCGGTGCCAAGCCTACCAGATGCTGCCCAGTAGCGGATAACATCAGCTGAATATTCATCAATTAAAGCCATTGGTTCAACTTTACTATTACCTTTTGATTTACTTATTTTTTCGCCTTTATCCGCCATGACGAAACCAGAGATCATCACATTATCCCAAGGCCTTTGGTTAAAATGATAAAAACTTTTAACAATGGTATAAAAATCCCAAGTTCGAATAATTTCTGAGGCATTAGTCCGAATACTCATTGGTCTTAATATTTTTTCTAAATTATTCCCTTCTCCATAACGCATATTAATAAGCGGTGTAACAGATGAAGTTGCCCATGTATCCATGACATCAAGTTCAGGTACAAATTTATCATTACCACAAGCGGGACAAGTTTTAATTTTAGGTTGACTGGTTAAAGGGTTAACTGGTAAATCTTCTTTAGAAGCCACGACCTCTTGGCCACATTTATCACAATACCAAACAGGAAATGGAACACCAAAATAACGTTGTCTTGATATACACCAGTCCCAAGCAATATTATTAACCCATTCTTCATAACGAGCGTGCATATAACTTGGATGCCATTTAATTTCCCTGCCAATTCTTAAGAAGTCTTCTTTATGATTCATAATATCAATAAACCATTGTTTCATGACGGCATATTCAACTTCTTTTCCGCATCTTTCATGCGTTTGCACTTCATGTTCTAATTCTTCTTTTTTAACAACAACTCCCGCATCAGTTAAATCTTCCATGATTTTAGCTCTTGCTTCTTTAATTTTTAAACCCCCATAAACAGGAATGCTATCATTAATTTTCCCATCATCAGTAAAAATATATTTTAATGGTAAATTATATTTTTTCCACCATTCAATATCAGTTTGATCCCCGAAGGTACAACACATAACAACGCCCGTTCCTTTATCAATAGCAACTTTTTCATCAGCCATAATTGGAACATCCACATCAATAACAGGGATATGGGCCGTTTGCCCAATTAAATGTTTATGAGCATCATCTAAAGGATTAACAAAAACACAAACAATGGCTGGCAATAACTCTGGTCTAGTTGTTGCTATTGTAAACTCTTCCTTTGTTTCAACTGTTTTAAAATTAATATAATTAAATGTTGTTTTAATTGTTTTGGTTTCTAATTCAGCTTGGGCAATAGATGTTAAACATTCATTACACCAAAGAGCCGGACTTTCTTTATGATAACAATGTCCTTTTTCATATAAATCTAAAAATGATAATTGACTAATCTTAATTGTTTTAGGACTAACTGTCTTATAATGGATTTGCCAGTCCGTACTAACTCCCATTTTACTAAATAAAGTTTGAAAACTTTCTTCATATTTATCCGTTGTTTCATAACAAAGACGAGAAAACTCTTCTCTTCCTATTTCATGAGCTTTCTTCCCTTGTTCTTTTTCAACTAATCTTTCACTAGGTAAACCATTATCATCAAACCCAAACGGATAAAAGATATTATAACCTCTTAATCTTTTATAACGAGCAATCATTTCTGTTTGGGAATAAGAAAAAATATGACCAATATGAATTTTCCCATTAACGGTTGGAGGTGGTGTATCAATGGAAAACACTTCTCTTTGATCAGGTTTAAATTCATATATTTTATTTTCTTGCCAATATTCTAACCATTTACTTTCTTTTTCTTTTGCATCATACTTCTTATCTAACATTTTTCTTCTTCCTTTCCATTAAAAAAGATGCTACCTAAGGAGTGCAAAATATTTACACGGTACCATCCTTTAATTTCCCTTTTTAGATTTATAAAGTAATCTATCCCTTAAATCTCCATTTGCAACCTTCAAATAACTTTCTTTTAGTTTCCACCAACCACTAAATCTCTAATTAGAAATAATTATTTTACTCCTCAAATTTCATCAATTTCTCTTATTTTACCAAATAATTTAATTTAAAACAATACTTTGATATAAATTATCATCTAAATATACCATTATATTATTATTTTCATAATCTAAATCTAGTTTTTCATAAGTAGGTAAATTTAAATTATAAATAGCATCACTTAAAGCATCTTCATAAATAACTAATGATTCTTCATTTAATTCATTATAAGTTAGAATAACTATATATTTATTTATTAAATATACTTTTCTTTTATTAATATTTTCTAAATAACTATTTTGATCATAATCATTAATAGTATAATTACCAACTTGATTAGCTGTTATAACATAATTATCATTAAAATCGACAATTGGGACTCTAAATGGTAGTTTATTAACTAATTTATCTTCATTTTCTGAATTAAGATCATAAACATACCAATTACTATCTTTTTGCACAATAAATTTCGTTGTATCTAATATGCCATCTGTTACTCTATTTGGAATACCAATAAAAGTAAATGTTTTAGATGGAATAATAACTTTTAAATTACTTATATCCATGACCGCGCTAAAACCATCAGCTTTGGTAATTATAATTGGACTAGAATGTTTAACATTATAGGTTTTAATACTATCAAAGGTAAATAAACTCTTTTCTGTGGTAAAATTAAATAAATTAACTTTTTCATTTTCCATAAATAAGGCATAGTCAGTACCAATGATAGTTGGAGCTTCTTCTTCTCCCCTTGTATAATAATTAATATTATAAGTATTATCATCAATACTTGTTGTTACTTTAGTACAATCAGATACACAACTATAAGTTTTTATTAAAGATCCATTTTGATATAAATAAACTTTATTATTTAAAATAAATTCTTTATTAGGATTATCATCAATAATTATTTCTTCTTGATTAAAATGTTTTATTGTTCCATATATTCCCATAGGAGCAAAAATAACTAATAAAACTAATATTGTATATAATGTTTTTTTATCATTCATACATCACCTATAGAAAGACATTAAACGAACTATAAATATTTTTAGAACTATCTAAAATATTTATTTTAAGCATATTTTCACTTTCTTCAATACTATATGAATTAGGATAATCAGTAATTAAAACCGTATTATAACTATTACTTATATTTTGACCACTGTAGTTATAGATATTAATTCGATTACTTGGATCAATACCAACAAAATACTTATCATATAATTTAATATAATTTAAATTATCGATTGTTACAACTATTTTTCCCGTGGATGTATAAACACTTTGGTATCCTCCACTTGTTTTAACAACATAATAATCACCATTAAAATCAGTTATATCATTATTTGTTAAACCAGTTTTAGGATTATATAATCCATAAGTATTATCATCTTTTAAGAATAAATATTGATTATTTATTCTTTCAATATTTTTATTTGAAAAATCAATTACTCTTTCTAAATTTTTATCATTAATCCGAATAGCTCCATATAAATCACTTGTATTAGATGCCACAATAATAGTATCTGTTGTATCTTTAAAATTAACAATATTATCATTTTGATAGAAACCAGCATCAACTGTTTTGTATGTTGCTTTCTTTTGATTTTGAATTAAATCCCAGAAGTTAATTATTCCCCCATCTTGAATAAAAGCATAACGTTTATTATAAATTGGTAAATAACCAGCTTCAACATCTGATTTAGAGGCAATATTTGTTTCTAAAGCTAAGAAACAATTTTCTAAAATAGTCGTATTTTCATTAACAACATTAGGATTAGTACAAGTATAACTACCTAACAAATTTTGTTTTTCGCTATCTTTAAAGATATATAATTTGCCATCAAAGTAACTAACATAAGCCATTTTACTACTAATAGCTCCTTCATAGACATTTATACTAGCTCTTTGTTGTTCTTTCTTATTATCTTGATAATCTATTTCAATAACCCCATTACTGGCAGCTAAATGATATGCTTCTTCTCTATTTATTTCTCTATTATTTTCATCGAATGTCACAACCGTATTATATTTATTAGTCGCTAATTTTAATTCATCATAATGTAAAGGATTCATATTCCGATCATATACTTTTAATTTTCTATTAGCAATTGCGACAACATAATCATCAACAAAACCTAAATAATCATAAACTGCACTAGTTACTCTTTCGGCATTATAATTATATAAAATAACATCTCCATCAACACTACTACTAATAAATTTTGATGAAAAAGCTTTTATAGAGCCAGGTACTTCTTCACTTAATTTATTACCATTTAAATCAATTAAATAAGAATTATTATTTTCTTTAACAACTATGGCATCACTATTTAAAATATAACCTAAATAACTATAATTAAATGCTAAACCTTCAACTGCTTCATTACCAAACTTAATTGTTCCATATAAACCATCTTTATTCTTTAATATAACACTATTATCATTTAATTCTTTAGCTAATATATAATTACCTAAAGTCTTCTTTTCTTTTATATCATATAAAATAATATTTTCTTCTGTTGTTGATGGATTATCATATATTAATACATATCTATTTTGAAATATATCACTTCTATTATTTACAGCTAAACCATTTTCATAAACATGTTTTTCTGTATCAAATTCATCTTCATTAGCATAATTAGCTACATAACATAAATCATCATCTTTATTTGTACATTCATATTCGCCAATAGTGGCTTTATTAATATCTTTAAATTCTAATTTACCATCAACATAACTATAATTATCTTTATTTATAACTATAGCATCTTTATTTGGTTCTTTTTTCTTTGGTGTATCACTTTCTATATTATCTTTAAATAATAATATTACTAATATAACAATAATTAAAACTAAAATAGCAAATATACTAACTAATATAATTGTTTTTTGTTTCTTACTTAAATTATTCCATCCTTTATCCTTTTTAGGTTTCTTTTTCTTTTCTTTTTCCATAGGAACATTTTCTAAATCATAACCTTTAGTTTGTTCATCATCTATTTCCACGATTTCATTTACTTTATTTTCTTCTTCATTCATCACAAAGCCACCATCCTTATTGTCAATCAGAATTATACCATAATTATATGTTCCGTGCAACTTTCTTAAAACTCACATTATATATTATAATTAATTGTTTTTTCTAATATTTTCTTTAAATCTTTTTCATTAAAAGGTTTAAGAAGAATATCCGCAATAGGATATTTATAAGCTTTTTCAATTGATATTTTATCATCTGCTCCAGTTATAATTGATATAGGTATTTTTTTAAATAAATCATTTTCTTTAAAATAATCTAAAACCGCAAAGCCATCAACATTTGGCATATTTAAATCTAAGAGCATGGCAACAATAGATGAATTAGATGAACTTTTAACTAAAGAAATAGCTTCACTGCCATCATGAGCCACTAAGACATTAAAATCATCTTTAAATATTTTTAAAATATAATTTTGAATAATATTTGAATCATCAACAATTAATATTGTTTTTTCTTTATCCATCTTTGTTTGTTCTTTAATTAATTTTTCATCATAACTAAATCCCATATATTTTTTAACTAAATTAATTATTCTTTGGGCTTCATTATATAAATTATCAAAATCTTCACTAATATAATACATATTATTCTTTTTACTTTCCATTTCATGATTTAAAGCTATTTCAGCTAAATCAGTAAAACCAAAGTATTTGGCATCACTTTTAAGTGAATGAACTAATATGGCATAATTAGCCATATCGGATATTTCTTTATAACTTTTTAATTTATCTAACTTTCCTCCTACTTCACTTAAAAATACTTCTAAAGTTGAATCATATGTTTCCATATCCCCAAATAATTCTAAACTCTTTTTTACATCTACCCCATTATTAATTAAAATATTTACATCTTTCATTTTCTTTTTCCTTTCTTATTCCTTATTTAAATATTTATTTATAACTCGATTTAATTCATTTTTATCAATTGGTTTAGCTAAATAATCATCAAAACCATCTTTTAAGTATTTTTCCCTCATTCCGGTTAAAGCATTAGCTGTTAGAGCCACGACGGGAACAGCAAAGTCTGGATAAGTTTTCTTAATTTCTTGTAATGTTTCCACCCCACTTAACTTAGGCATCATATCATCAAGTAAAATTAAGTCATATGTTTTACCTTGGGCTAAAGCTTCTAAACAAGCTGCCCCACTTTCTACTAAGTCTGGCTCTAACCCATAAGTTTGTAATAACTTTTCCCCAACTTTTAAATTAATCTTATTATCATCTACTAATAATACTTTTTTACTTAAAGATACTTTTACTTCTTCTTTTGGTTCTACTTCTACTTTTAATGTTGGATTTTTAACAATCTTTTGATCTAAACAAATCGTAAATTTTGATCCTTTTCCATATACACTTTGCACAATAATTTTCCCATGCATTAAATCCATGAGCATTTTGGTAATAGCTAAACCTAAACCAGTTCCTTCAATGGTGGCATTTTTTTCAATATCCATTCGTTCAAACTTCGTAAATAATTTATTAATATTTTCTTGTTTAATCCCAATTCCTGAATCTTCCACGGATATAATTAAGCGACATACATCAGCTTTTATAACACTACTTACTTTAAGTTCAATAAAGCCTTCCTTCGTATATTTAACTGCATTAGTTAATATATTAACACATACTTGTTTAACTCTTTGCGCATCCCCATATAAAACTTCGGGAATAGATGGATCAATACTTGTTTTAAATTCAATCGGTTTATCGCCAAGTCTTCCTTTTGTTAAAGTAATAAGTTCTTGCATTAACTTTGGAAAAGAATATTCATTATTAATTATTTCTAATTTATTAGCTTCTATTTTCGATATATCTAATATTCCATTTACGATTTCCAGTAAATTATCACTAGCCATGATAATATCATTAACTTCTTCTTTAGCATCACTTGGTAAATCTTTATTTTCTAACAATAGATTAGAAAAACCAACAATAGCATTTAAAGGGGTTCTAATTTCATGAGACATATTAGATAAAAATTCGGTTTTAGCTAAATTAGCTTTCTCGGCTTTAGCTTTTTCAACATTAAGTTGTTCGATCATTTTAACATCAGGATTTTCAATAGTATGATACATAAGAATGGTTACAAAAGTAAATATTGCACTAAATAATTGGATTTGGGGTGCCATACTTCTAACAAGGGCTAATAAAGCAATACCAGTTAAAAAGGCAAAGATAGGTAATATTTTTTTCTTGGAATTTTGTTTCCAACTTCTAATAACACATACTAAATCTAATATAATACTTAGAACAAGAAAAGCAACTAAGAAGTTGGTAGCAGCGCCATAAGTATAAGCAACATTACCATCAGAATAATAATATAATGGTAAAATAGAAACAATAACAATATTTATTAAAATAATAAATATAAATATTTTTTTAATAAGATTATGTTTTTGATTAAATTTTTCTAATTCTTTTGGTTTTAAAGTAACATAAACAATATAAAAAGTAAATAAGAAAATCCAAAGTAATAAAACAATTAAGAAACCTCGACCAATAACATAAGAATATGGAGTAACATTTGGATTAATTAAAGCACAAATAACACAACCAAATTCAAATAATATACATAAAGCATCTATACTTATTAAATAAGAATATATTTTTGTTTCTAAATTATTTACTTTTTTTCTTAAGAAGAAAAAGCCTGCGATTAAAATTAAATAAATGCTACTTACTGCTAGTAATGCTAAAGTATAATACATACAACCAACCTACCTTTTATTAATTAATATCTAATGAACGATGAGGAATTAATTTTCTTGTTAAACTCATTTTATTATAATTATTTTCTAATTCTATTATATCAATTTTTCCTCTAGAAGTCTTGGGTAAATTTTCCGTATAAATATAATCCATAGGAATTGAATAATAAGTAACATGTTCATCACATAAAGCTATTAAATCTTTTTGTAAACTTTCTGTATCTGTATCTTTATCAATTTCGACAAAAGCAACTGGGATACTACCTTGTTCATGATCAGGATCTTTAGCCCCAACTACAGCAACATTTTTAACTAAAGGATGTTTTAATAATTCTACTTCTGCTTCAAAAGGATTAGCTTTAAGACCACAGTATTGAATAATCATGCGACGAAGACGACCAGAGATAAATAAAACACCATCATTATCCATATAACCTATATCTCCTGTATGAAGCCAAATTGTTCCATCAGCATGTTTTTTTAACATTTTATTTGTTTCTAAAGGCATATCATAATAACAAGCCATATTATTAGGACTTAATATAGCTACTTCCCCTTTTTGACCATATGTATATTCTTCATTTTCATTATCAAAATTAAAGATACCAATTATAGTCTTAGTTAAAGGAATACCTACAGCTCCCATTTTATTTACTTCATTATTAACACAGGCACTAACAGCCGCGGCTGTTTCCGATAAACCATAAGCCTTAGCTACTTTTGTAAGTGAACCATGGGATAAAAATAAATCATTTAAATCTTGTTCTAATTTTATATTAATACTATCTCCACCTACAATAGGAGATCTTAAGAAAGATAAATCCATATTCTTTAATTCTTTACTATCTCGAATATATTCAAAATGAGCAGGTGAACAAGCAATACGATTAGGTTTATATTCTATTAATTGACTTGCTATTTTACTTGGTTCATATTCTGGAATAAGAATAAGAGTTAAACCCGCGACTAAATGAGTATGTATACCATTACATAACCCATAAGCGGCAAAAGGCGGCATTAAATTTAATGCTGTTTCACCTAGTGTTAAATCAATTGGGGAATTGATCATTTGGGTTGCTAAAGCATTTAAATTATCATGAGTAAGTAATGCTCCTTTAGGAACACCAGTAGTTCCTCCTGTATGTAAAACAGCCAAAGGTCTATTTTCTTTATAAGAACACATTGATGCTTTTTGATCTCTTCTTGCCATAAAATCTGACCAATTAACAATATCTTCATCATTATATTTTGTTTCTTCAATTGGCACATGAGCAAAATCATGTAAAGCATTAATTGGATGAACCATTATAATTTTGTCATATGCTCCTTTATGTAAAATACTTAAAGAACTATTTGCAATATTGGGAGCATCTAAACAAAACATTAATTTTGGTTTAGTTTTAGCACAATATTTAGCTAATAAATTAGGATTTACTAAAGGATCAATTAAATCAATACAAGCTCCTATCTTAGCAGCAGCATATATTAAATAAATAGATTCTGGTGTTCCAGGTAATGTTGAAACAATAAAATCATTTTCTTTAACCCCCATACTTACTAAAGCATCAGCAACTTCATCAATTTTAGTTAAAAAATCTTTATAAGTAATATTTATACCAGCATACTGTAAAGCTGGATTATTTAACATTTTATCTTTATTTAAATGAATAGCCTCATATATATTTCCCTTAATAATTGGCGCAAATAATTCTTCTTTTGTATAATATTTAAGCCAAGGTTTATCAATAGATGCATAACCTGTCATAGGTCCAAATATTTTACCTTCAGCCATTTCTTTTAAATACATATCCCTTTTTATCTTATCCTCTTCACTTAAATTTTCTATTCTTCCCTTATATTCTTTTAATTTTTCTGTTTCCATATTTATGTTCTCCTTTATTTTCAATTTAACTATAATCTATTTTTTTACTATTTTCAATAGTAATTGACATTTTATGTATCATATATGATACAATAGTTTAAAGGTGATAATAATATGGATTATGATATTAATTATATTGAAACAAGTTATGATGCCAATGAATTAAATAAAATATTTATTCAAGAGTTTACAAGATTAAGAAAAGAAAATAATTTAACCCAAGATCTATTAGCTAAATATTCCAAAGTATCAAGAGAAAAAATAGCCCGAATTGAATCAGGCTATTCTTCCCCAAGTATTTTAAGTATTCTTAAAATACTTGGACCAATTGGTTATACTATAAAAATTGAAAAAGTAACAAAAAAAGAGCATAACGCTCCAAGATTTTAAAGCTCCCGCTTAGATGGGCGGGGAAACACCTGATTTGTAAAGCTCTCTCTTAAATGGGTGGAGAAACACCTGATTTGCAAAGCTCCCTCTTGAATGGGCGGGGAAACACCTGATTTAATAATTAGTTAATTTAACTAATTACAATTATATTTTAACAAATAAATTAACATTTGGCAAATATTAATTAGGCTTTTTAGCAACTTATAACTAATTATTTTCTAAAATAGCTTTAATTCTTCTAACTCCAGCCGATGAACTTTCTTCTTTAATTATTTTGAAATGTCCTAATTCTTTTGTATTTTTAACATGAGGACCTCCACATAATTCTTTTGATACATCCCCAATAGAATAGACTGTAACAATATCTGGATATTTTTCTATAAACATACATTCTGCTCCACTGTTAAGGGCTTCTTCTTTGGGCATTTCTTGAACAGTTACATCTAAACCTTCTTTAATCCATTCATTAACTAAGTCTTCAGCTTTTTTTATTTCTTCAGGACTTAATTTATGATCACAAGAAAAATCAAAACGCATTCTTTCATCAGTTATATTACTACCCTTTTGATGAACATCTTTATTCACAACAACTTTTAAAGCTGCATTAAGTAAATGAGTCGCGGTGTGATATTTTGTTTCCATTTCACTATTTCCCGCTAAGCCTCCTTTAAACTTTCCAGCAGATGCTGTTCTTGATAACTCTTGATGTTCTTTAAATTTTTTAGCAAAACCTTCTATATCAACTTTAAGACCTAATTCTAAAGCTAATTCTTCAGTTAGTTCAATTGGAAAACCATAAGTATCATATAAATGAAAAGCCGTTAAAGCATCAATATAATCATTATTATTAACAGCTTTATTAAATTCTTTTAATCCTTTTTCTAAAGTTTTATTAAATTTATTTTTTTCATTTTTTAATACTTCATATACTACTTCTTCATTATCCTTTAATTCTTTATAATATTTTTGATATTTATTAATTATTAATCTTGCTATTTGTTCTTCCCAATTACTATTTAAATCTATATTTAATTTTTTAGCATGTCTTATAGCTCTTCTAATTAATCTTCTTAATATATAACCTTGATCCGTATTACTTGGTTTTATTCCTGATGGATCAGCACTAATAAAAACGGCCGTTCTAAGATGATCCGCTATGATGCGCATACTTTGTTCATTTCCTTCATAAGGTAATTTAGATATATCACTTATTAAATTAATAACATCAAGCCAAATACTTGATTTATAATTATCATTTACTCCTTCTAATATGGCTGTTGTTCTTTCAACTCCCATCCCCGTATCAACATTTTTCTTAGGAAGTTCTGTAACATTACCATCAGCACTTTTATAATATTGCATAAAAACATTATTCCAAATTTCGACCCATCTTGCATCATCTGGATCAAATATTTTAGGTATTTCTTCATTACTTCGAAAATAAAATATTTCCGTATCTGGTCCACATGGTCCAGTTTCTCCGGCTATCCAAAAATTATCAGCAGTTGTTTTGGCTATATGATTAGGACTAATACCTAAACTAATCCATTTATCATAACTAACGGAATCAAAGGCAATTAAATCATTACCTGCGAAGACTGTTACCGCTAGTCTTTCTTTAGGAATTTTTAACACATCAGTTAAAAATTCCATACTCCAACTAATAGATTCATCTTTAAAATAATCTCCTAAAGACCAATTTCCAAGCATTTCAAAAAAAGTATGATGAGTTGTATCACCTATAGCATCTAAATCATTTGTTCTAACACATTTTTGATAATCACATAATCTTGTTCCATAAGGATGATTTTCGCCCATTAAATAAGGAATTAAAGGTTGCATTCCCGCGGTATTAAATAATACACTAGGATCATTTTCAGGGACAACAGGTGCACTAGGTATTTGTTTATGTCCTTTACTAATAAAAAAATTAATATATAAATCTTTTAAATTCTTATTTTCCATTTTCTTCAATTCCTTCTAATATTTTAAATACTTTATCATGTAATTCTTCTTTTGTTCCATCATTAGCTATTGTATAATCCATTTCATTGTATTCTTCTAAAGCTGTTTCTGTAATATGACTTTGTTGTTTTGGTGTTAATTTACTTTGCGAAAATTGATTTTCAATATAGATACTATATACATCATATATATTTTCATATTCTTTCTTTATTTCTTCTATTTCAATTGGTAATCTAGCATCACTAATTATAACAACATCAATATTATTTAAGGCATAAATATTTATATCTTCACACATTCTTCTTGTAAAAAAATACTTATCATCTTTTCTAATAATAGATCCAAAATTTTGTAAAAAATCTCTTGGTTTATTTTCACTAATGCCATCCCATTCAGTCATTTCGGTCGCAAATAATTTTAAATATTTACTAAAATTAGTAATAACACTATTTTCTAATTTATAAATATAAAATTCTTTAATAAAACGAGCTACTTCACTTTTCCCACTGCCAGATTTTCCTCCTACAATAAATATTTTCATAAACCCTTATTCCTTTCTTTATCAAAAAAATAAAGAATAATACAACCCCAAGTACCATCCTCTTTTTCTTTTTTCTAAAATAAATATAACACACTTTATTTAAAATAATTAAATATTTACTCCAAGTTAATTTTAATTAATCATCTATTTCACTACTAACCCATATATAATTATTATCTACTTTTTTAAATGTATGTTTATATGCTCTAGCTCTACTCATATTATTTTCTAAATCAACTTCATCATTAACAATAAAACTATAATTACTTAAACTTCTTTTTTCTGTATCATTATAACATTTCTTAGTTGACATATCACAAATAATATATCGATCATAAATAATAATCGTATTACCATTATCAGTTAATTCATAAGAAGTATATATTCTTCTTTCTTTATTATTATCTGGATAATTATTAAGTTTATATATTAAATAATAATCATCTTTAAATAAAGCTTTTATATTAGGATATAAAGTTAAATTTTGATGATTTAACTTTATATCCTTCCCATATATATAATAAGCTACATCTTCATAATCTTCTTTTTTTATTTTTCCTATTGGTGTAACATCTTCATTACTTTCTAATTCATTTATAGAATAATTAGTTAATAAAGAATTATTATAATTAAGAATATAATTATATATTACTTTTCCTATTTCACTACTACTTAAATTTTGATATTTATTATAATAAGAACGATAATTAGGTATATATGAATATAATCTCTTAATTAATTCTTCACTTACTTCATTATTTACTTTATGTTCATTTTTTTCAAAAGCAAATGTTTTTAAAAAAGTAAATGTTAAAGTCATTGTAATTATAAATACAAGAATATAAGCTAATATTTCTTTTTTAGTTAATTTCATTATTATCATCTTCCTATCATAATATTAGCACTTAAATAAAATTTTGACAAGAAAAAATAGGCTTTTTTCATAAACCTATTTTTAAGGATTAACAACAGGATTACATGTATATCCTTTGGTAGTATAATAAGTATTTACTTCTCCTGCACTAGTTGGGAATGTTCCTCCTGCTTCCGTATTTAAAACACTTATTGGTAAATCAATTGATATTTTTAAAGTTAAATTAGCATCATCATATTCAGCTAAGCCTGTAGTATTATCAAAAGTTATAATTGGTTGATGGTTACCAACCACTTTATTATAATCTTCTTCACTTGCAAAGACATAAGTATTTGTTCTTCTAGCCGCATTACCAAAGACTGGACCTGCTTCATTAGAACGAACAACAACATAATAATCACTAGATGATTTTGTTGCATTATAACCATCAACTGGATCATTTTTATTATCTAAACAATTATATCTTAATAATATCGAATTAGCTAAAACATATAAAGGAGCTTTCGCTGTTGTCGTGTTTCCTTTGGAATCAGTTGCACTTATTTCTATTTCATATGTTCCCGCTGTTTGCATAGATGTTGCAAGATCAGCTTCATTATTAATTGTAACATTTGTACAGTCTTGATTTTCATCTTTACAACTTGTAACAAAGTCAGAAGCTACTGGAGTGCTTTCCCCGACGATTTTATAAAGAGGTTTTAATGCTAAAACTGGACCTGCTACATCAGGAGCTTCAGTGATAACAATTGTTCCTTGTTTTTTCACACTATCCTTACCACTGCCACAGACAATTTGATAAGTGTAAGTTCCTGGTTTAGATGCATCAATATTATTAATATTTTCAATATTACAATTAGTAGCTTGCGTTCCTTCAACATTCGCATAATAAGCAACATCTGTACTTATTGCTTCTCCTGCTTGTAAAGTAATTGTTGGATTTTTTAAAGTAATCGTAATATTACTTTTATTACTCATATTTAATACTTTATAAACACCAAAAGCCACTAAGGCAATTAAGCCAACAATTAAAACAATAAATGCTGGTTTATTCATTTTAGCTTTATTATCTTTAGGTGGTGGTGTTGTTCCTACATCTTGCTTTTTATTAGCTTCAACAAAACCATTAACATTAACATTTTCCATCGGATCAGTCCCAACTGTTCCAAGATTAACAGCACCACTTGTCATTTGGGATGGTGCACTAGTTGCTGGTGCATTACTTGGTGTTATCACACTTATATCTGGCGTAGCTTGACTAGCTGGAGCAGCTGCTCCTTGTGCCATATTTGCCATACCACCAGCAACTGGTGTTCCCATTTGACCTTGATTTGGAACTGGTGCATTATTTGGCATAGGTGCAGCAGCTGGTGCAGGCGTATTTGGTGCACTAGGCATTCCTGCTGCCATAGGTCCTTGATTTACACTAGCTGGAGGTACACCTAAGTTAGCTCCTGGATTACCTAAATTAATTGGTCCTAAAGAAGTTCCTAAACCTCCTCCATTATTTGTTCCATTATTATTTACATTTTGATTTGGATTTTGTCCATTCATACATAATCAGCCCCTTGTACTATATTTTAATTATATCCTTTTCTTCTCTTTTTTGCAACCAAAATTATAAATTTTCTTAAAGCTTTAACAATAAAAGCAGAATGCTTGTCTTTTTAACTAATAAATAACATCCTTTTTATAGGGAATATTAGTTATTGAGTGTCTACCTATAATCTTGGAAATAATTAAAAAAAGAATTTTTATTATAAAAAATTCTTAGATACATTGCTACCATTTTATCACTTCTATCCTTATTGGTAGCAGTAATATTGACACTTAAGTCAAAGACTTAAATGTCATACCATATATAATTAGGTAGACATTCAACATAACCAAACTGAATGTTTTCTTTTTTATTTTAGGCAAGTTTCCTTGACAAATTCATCATAACATAAAATTTGGCTTTTGACAAAAATATTTAACACCAAAATTATAAATTTAAAACAAAATCTTTAAATTCTTTACCCCTATCTTCAAATTTAGCATATTGATCTTGACTAGCTGATGCTGTTGATAATAAAACAACATGGCCTTCTTCTAAATTATCTTTTATTTTTTCTAAAGCTGTATTTAAATTATAACAAGGTATAACTTTAATATGCATTTCTTCTGCATATGTTACAACTCTATCTGTAACTGTTCCAATAGCATATATTTTTGTAACATTATGCATATAAGGATCTAATTCATGAAAATCTTGTTTTCTTTCTTGTCCCCCTAATATTAAATCAATTGGTTTATCAAATGTTTTTAAAGCTGTAATTGTTGCTGTTGGATTAGTGGCTTTCGAATCATTATAAAATGTTACATTCTTATATTCTCTTACAAATTCTAATCGATGTTCTACCCCATTAAAAGTTTTAAAAAATTCTTTAATAATATCGATATTCCAAGTAATATTTTTAATAATTAATAAAGCTGCTAAAATATTTTCCATATTATGATTACCTTGTAATTTAATATTCTTTCTTTCTAATATTAATTCTTTATTTATATATATACCTTTATCATCATAATAATTATCTTCATTATTAAAATATATTTTATGACTAGATATATCTTTACTAACTAATAAAGCATCTTCATTTTTATAATTAATAATAGATATATCATTAGTATTATGTTTATTAAATATTTTTCCTTTTGTATCTCTATAATGTTCATAATTACCATGATAATCTAAATGGGTTGGACAAATATTTAATAAAGCACTAATATTGGTTTTAAAATCATGTATATCACATAATTGATGATCAGATATTTCTAATAATAAATAAGAATTTTCTTTTATATCATTTATGATACTAGCTAAAGGATAACCTATATTACCTCCTAAAGTTACATCAATATTCATTCTTTTTAATAATTCATAAACAATGGTAGTAGTCGTTGTTTTGCCATTTGAACCAGTTATGCCAATTATTTTCACATTCTTAGGTAAAAAATGATAAGCAACTTCTATTTCATTTTCTAATCTTATATTAAGATCTTTTATTTTTTGACAAATCCGACTTGTATACATTATCGCAGGATTTTTAATAATTAAATCATAAGAATTATCAATTAAATCTTCTTGATTTTCTTCAATAATAATTTTAACTCCTAAGTTTTTTAAATTTTCCTCTTCTTCTAAAGGTAATTTTTTTAAATCAACTATGGTTAAATCATTATGATATTTAGCTAATAATTTAGCTATAGCTATACCACTTCTAGCTGCTCCTAAAATTAATATTTTCTTATTTTCATACATAAATAAATCGCCTCTTTTTATATTATATTAGCATCTATTTATTTTTGCAATTTAAAAAGAAAGATTTCTCTTTCTTTTTAAATTGTCTTAATTTTCGTTAGAGCAAGAACAAGACATATGTTTAACCCGATCTTTTTCTTCAGCTCTTTTGGCATTGTTGAATCTTTCAACAGTTCCAACTAGATAACCAGTTATCCGGCGGATTCGATCAAATTCTACTCCTTCCCCAGTTGTTTTTTTAGATTGGAATTCTACTTTTTCTTCTTTCATTTTTACCTCCTTATTCCTTTCCTTCTAAGTGCTTTAGCACTTCAACATTTATACCTTCGCCCGTGTGTCTTCCACATCTTGGACAAACATCTTTAATGATCCCGACATAACCACAGACAGGATCTCTATCAACAGGGTGATTAATAGCCCCATATCCAATGTCACATTCTTTCATAATACGAACTATATTTTCAAATGCATCTAAGTTATCTGATGGATCACCATCAACTTCAATATAACTAATATGTCCCGCATTAGTTAAAGAATGATACATACCTTCTAATTTTAATTTTTTAGCAACAGTTATATTATAATAAACTGGAACATGGAAAGAGTTTGTATAATATTCTCTATCTGTAACTCCTTTAATCTTTCCATAAATAGCTTTATCAATATTAACAAATCTTCCTGATAAACCTTCGGCTGGAGTAGCTAAACAAGTAAAGTTTAAATTATATTTTTTACTATATTCATCACATAAAGAACGAATCTTACCGACAATTTTAAGACCAAGAGCTTGAGATTCTTCTGATTCGCCATGATGTTTACCAGTTAAAGCCACTAAACATTCAGCTAAACCAATAAAACCAATTGATAATGTTCCATGTTTTAAAACTTTCTTTAATTTATCATTAGGTTTTAATTTTTCCGAATCTAACCAAACACCTTGTCCCATTAAAAATGGAAAATTATATACTCTTTTATTACATTGAATTTCAAATCTTTCTAATAATTGATCTTTAACCATATCACATAATTCTTCTAATTCTTGGAAGAAACCATCAAGATCAGCTTCTTTACCTTTATTTGGTCCAACAATACCATGTTTAATACCAAGTCTTGGTAAATTAATAGATGTAAAGGATAAATTTCCTCTTCCTGGCGTAATAGCTTTGCTTGGATCAACCACATTAGCAAGTACTCTTGTCCGGCAACCCATATAACCTACTTCTGTCCTATAGTCTCCTGCTACATAATATGGTTTATTAAAGGATGAATCTAAGAAAGACCAATTTGGGAATAATCTTTTAGCTGATACTCTTAAACTTAATTTAAATAAATCATAGTTAGGATCTTCTGGATTATAATTAACCCCTTCTTTTACTTTAAATATTGATATGGGGAAAATTGGTGTTTCACCTTGTCCTAAACCAGCTTCCGCGGCTAACATATAATTTTTAGTAATCATTCTTCCTTCACTTGATGTATCGGTACCAAAGTTAATAGAAGAAAATGGTACTTGGGCTCCTGCCCGAGAATGCATTGTATTTAAATTATGAACAAAAGCTTCCATGGCTTGATAAGTTCTTTTTTCTGTCTTATCTAAAGCTTTATCAATAGCCATTGTAAATAATCTTTCTAATCTCTTACTTTCTTTATAATATTTAGCAAAAAATGTTTTATTAATATCTATTGTATCTATTCTAGCTATTTCTTTATTAATAGCATTAACATTAACAAAATCATTTAAATCTTCTAAATCAATATAATCTTTAATAGTATCTTTTAATAATTTCTTAAATGTTTTTAAAACTCCAGGAGCTAAATAATAATCAAATGCAGGGATACTTTGACCTCCATGTTGATCATTTTGATTAGACTGAATAGCAATGGCCGCTAAAGAAGAATAACTCATAATATCTTGAGGTTCTCTAACAAAACCATGGCCAGTTGAAAACCCATGTTTAAATAATTTATCTAAATCAATTTGATTACATGTTGTTGTTCCCATTGGTAAAAAGTCCATATCATGAATGTGAATATCTCCTTCATCATGAGCTGTAGCATATTTTTTCTTCATTAAATAAGATTTCGCAAATTCTTTAGAAACAGTTGATCCATATTGTAACATTGTTCCCATGGCACTATTGCCATCAATATTAGCATTTTCTCTTTTATTATCATCTTCTGAGGCACTCTTTAAACCAAGTCCTTCTAATGTTTTTAAAAATTTATGGATTTTTTTATCATAAGTAAATGTTTCTCTTGAATCTTTTCTTCTTTCTCTATATTCACTAAAAGATTTATAAACATCTAAATAATCTTCTTTTTTTAAAGTATCTTCAATAATATCTTGAATATCTTCTATTTTAATTTTATCTTTATCTTGATATTCTTTTTCAATTGTTTTTAAAACCTTTTTATAAACTTTTTGAATATCAGCTTCACTATATTTATTAACTTCTACTTCATCGCCATCTTCATCAACATTATATTGTTTAACACTATCAAAACCTTTTTTAATAGCCATGGCAATTTTTGTTCCATTAAAATCTACTTTTGTTCCATTTCTTTTTACTACTTGCATATTATCAAGTATCTCTTCTTTTATCATTTTTATAACCACTACCTTTCTTACACTCTAATTGTATTATGAAACTTTTAAAAAGTCTATCATTTTTTCTGATTTTTAATTTTTTCAAAATTTCATTTTTCCCGTTTTTAAGGTATTTTTCTTAAGTCAACATTTTTCTTAATTTGTTATTTTTCCTAGGTTTTGCCTAGGAAAAATACTAATTTTTAAAAAAATTATAATTTTGACAAATATTTACTTTTTTTAAAAATTTATTTTTCACAATTTTAACATATCAACAAATTGACACTTTTTATTCTATGTAAAAAATTAAGTTTTTATTGCACAAAAGCATCCCTTAAGTATATAATAAATATAAGTTATTACAAGGAGGCAAATTTATGAATAAAAAGAATATCCATTTAATTGGCATCGGGGGTGTATCCATGAGTGGAATAGCATCTATTCTGCAAAATGAAGGATATAATGTTACAGGATCAGATATGCAAAAAAGTAAAATTACGGAAAGTTTAGAAAATAAAGGTATTAAAGTTTACGATGGGCATCATCCTGAAGTTATTAAAAATGCTGACATAATTGTTTATACCGCGGCCATAAGTGATGATGATCCTGAGATTAAAGAAGCAAAAGCTTTAGGAAAAGAACTTTGGGAAAGATCCAAGTTTTTAGGAGAACTTATGTTAAACTATGAAAATTGTTTATGTATCTCAGGAACACATGGCAAAAGTACAACAACTGGCATGGTAAGTAATATTTTTTTAGAAGCTAAATTAAATCCCACCATTTTAATCGGAGCAATTATGCCCAGAATTAATAGTACTTGTTTTATAGGTGGAAAAAAATATTTAATCATGGAAGCTTGTGAATATGTTGATAGTTTTTTAAGTTTTCATCCAACCTCAGAAATAATTACCAATATTGATAATGATCATTTAGATTATTTTAAAAATTTAGATAATATTAAAAATTCCTTTCATAAATATACTAATTTATTACCTGAAAATGGTTATTTAATATATAATACTGATGATATTAATTCACTCAATATATCTGAAAATACTAAAGCCCATATTATTACTTATGGTATTAATAATAATGCTATGTATAAAGCTTTAAATATTAAATTTAATTCTTTAGGTTATTATTCTTTTGATATTTATTATAATAATACTTATTTAACTAATATATCTTTAAATATAAATGGGAAACATAATATATACAACGCCTTAGCCGCTTTTGCTCTTGCTCATGTTTATATTGAAAATATTGATATTATTAAGAAAGGATTAGAAAGTTATCATGGAGTGGAAAGAAGATTTCAATATATTGGAGAATATCATAATGCTTTAATATATGATGATTATGCTCATCATCCATCAGAAATAAAAACAACATTAGCTTCAGTTAAAAAAGTTAAGCATGAAGAATCTTGGGCAGTCTTTCAATCACATACTTATTCTAGAACTAAAGAACATTTAGATTCTTTTGCCGATGTCTTAAGTGGTTTTGATCACATTGTTATTGCGCCAATATATGGAGCAAGAGAAATAAATACATTTAATATTAATGAAAATATGTTAGTAGATAAAATAAAAGAAAAAAATAAAAATGTTATATATATAGATTCATTTGAAAAAATAACTAATTATTTAAAAGAAAATGTTAAAGAAAATGATTTAGTTATAACTATTGGAGCAGGCCCTATTAATAAAGTAGCTAATATGTTAAAAGAAGAAAATTAATTCTTCTTTTTAAATTTGTAAATATCGATTTAAATTATTATATCTACTTCTAATTCTTTCTATATTACATTTATTTTCTTTTCTTTCTTTATATTCCTTTGGTTTACGATAAATTATAGGTAAATCTAATATTACACTAGCTTGATAAATTAAAGGAGTTACTTCTTTTACTAATATTCCTATTGGATAAAAAGCTTCTCCATTTATCGCATATACTAATTCATTAAATCCTTTTGTTTCTTTCATTAAATCTTCTAAGGTATAAATTCTTCTAATAAAATTTTCATTAGCAAATTCTACTTCTTGTACCCCTTCAGTATAAGCATCTTCATAATAAATTGTCCCAACTCTTTTTGCATCTAATGGTCCATATATAAAAGTTAAATTACTATTTCTTCCATAAGTTTCTTGATGATTTTGATCTAATATACTTAGACTAATACATTCTATATTACCATCCATCATTATTTTTTTTAAATTATTTAATATATTTAAAAAATCAATAGTATTTATTTGGACACTTACTTCTGTATGAACAATTAAATATTTATCTATATTACTTATATCATAATAAGAAATACCATCTTTATCTTTAATTTCTAATGTTTTTAAATCTATTATATTTGAATTAAGTTCTTGAATTAAATAATCCTTTTGTTTATTCCAGTCATCATAAAACATTTCTTTTAAATTTATTTTCTTTCCTTTTTGATAAAAATCTCTTATATCATCTAAAGATTTATTTTCTATATTAATTAAAAATTCATAATAAGAAAGTCCTTTTAATTCTTTTCCTGATCTAACTAAAGTTTCCATATCAACAAGTAAATTATAATATGTACATTCAAATAAAGAACTAATAACTAATTCTATTAAATAATACTTAGATAATTTTTGATAATATTCTTTCTTTGGCATTGGTAAATCTTCTATATCTTTAAATACTATATCATCATATTTATCATTATTATGATAATAACAATAATCATTAGATTCTTCATAATTATTTTGAAAATAAGGTAATATATTATTCTTTATACCATTTATTTGTTTATCAATAAATTTTTTATGTTCTTCTATATAAGGTATATTAATATAATTAGATCCTAAAAGATATAAATTATAATAAAACTTATCTGTATCTATATTATGAGATATATCTTTAATTAAAGTAGGATTTAAATATTCTTTAAGAGGTAATATTATTTTAGGATATTTTAATAAATTAAATATAGTATTAGTTTTATTATAATAAAAAGGATAATATTCTAAAAATAATCTAATAAAACTAGAACTAGAATCAATTATATATTCTTCAAATAGTTCGATATATTTTATTAAATAACCTCTAAAATCTTCTTGAGCAAATAATTTTTTAAGAACATCATCAGGAGCTAAAGAAAAAAAATTAATAAATTTACTTATAAAAGAACCCCATTTTAATTTTAAATAATCAAGATAAAATATATTATCTTTATTCTTAAAATAATCTTGATAATCTTTTTCTAAAGAATATTTATTAGTTAAAACTTTAAAAAATAAATAATATTCTTCAAAACCTTGATATTGTTGATAATTAGTTTGTTGATTTAAAAAAATATTTTCAATATTTTGATATAACCAAGCATAATCTATTAATAAGGGATGATGTGTTTTTTTAAAGGGTAAATTATTTAAATATTGATAATATTCTTTTATATATTTAAAATCAGTAATATTAATATTTTTAACTTTACTTTGCATATAATCTATAATTTTATTATCAATATTTTCATCTTTAATTAATGTTTCCATATACATATTCCTTCTAAAAATTTCTTATTATTATAAATATATTTAATTAAAAATGCAATAATATTCATAAAAAGATAAATAAATAGATAAACTATTACTAGGAGGTTATATGATTAAAACTTATGTTAAAACTATCTTATTACCCTTAGTATTAGGTTCTATTATAGGTTTATTAACTAATAATAATATTTATTTTAATTCTTTAATTAAACCAGCATTAACACCAAAAGGATTTATCTTTCCTATTGTTTGGACAATTCTCTATATTATAATGGGTATAAGTTATGGAAGATTATCTAGTACTAATAAATTAGATAATAATACTAAATATATTTATTATCTTCAATTAATAGTTAATTTAATATGGCCTATTATATTCTTTACTTTAAAACAACGTTTTATATCATTAATTTGGATTATATTATTAGCTATATTAGTATTATTAATGATAATAAAATTCTATAAAAAAGAAAAATGGGTTGGTTTAATTCAAATACCATATTTACTTTGGGTTCTATTTGCAACATATTTAAATTTATTTTTCTTTATATTAAACAAATAAAATTAAATAAAAGTTAGCTTTATTGCTAACTTTTTATATTTTGGATTAGATTACCCTAACTCACTACAGCAATACCATGAACATTACGAATCATGGTATTCCCAAAATAGTAAGTGAGTGCCCTGCGTATCATTCCACCGTAAAGGATCGAAGTCTCACCTAGCCAAGGAATATTGGCTTTTCATAGCTTCCGTCTCCTTCCAAATATTTTACCGTGGATTTCAGATAGAAGGAAGGACGAACGCCATACGCGTCGTTGACGACACCGTTGCCGTTCACGAGGCCACTGAGGTTGACACTGAGCGCATTATCGGAATTGCCCGAAGAGCGGGAAGTAGTCCATTCGTAAACGGCATTATATAGCCAATTCGCACTTCTATTTGTATTCTTATTATAAGAATATAAATTTGTTTTCCAATTATTTTTACTTGCTGCAAATCCATAATCTGATGCATACATTAATCCTACTTGAGCATCAACTGTCTTGGTTGTTGTTTGTTTG
>CANRDD010000009.1 GCA_947629305.1 uncultured Bacilli bacterium
AATTTTTGTCTTGCCATATAATAATTTTCCTCCTTCTTTATACTATTATATTTTATCTAATGCTTGAAAATTTTTCAAGTATTATTCAATTAATTTATGCTGTTTTTCTTAATTATTTCTTCAGCAATATTTTTAGGTGTTTCTTCATAATGATCTAATTCCATTGTGAAGTTTCCTCGTCCTTGGGTATTACTACGTAAACTTGTGGCATAACCAAACATTTCCGCAAGAGGTACCATAGCTTTAATTGATAAAGCATTTCCTCTTGATTCATTTCCAAGTGGTTTACCACGACGACTTGTTAAATCACCCATGACATTTCCCATATATTCTTCTGGAACAACTACTTCAACTTTCATAATTGGTTCAAGAAGAACAGGTTTACATTTGTTTTTAGCTTCTTTTAAAGCCATAGAAGCCGCGATTTTAAAGGCCATTTCACTTGAATCGACATCATGGTATGAACCATCAAAAAGGGTTGCCTTAACATCGACCATTGGGTAACCTGCTAGAATACCACCAGCCATAGCTTCTTGTAAGCCTTTGTCGGTAACAGGAATATATTCTCTTGGAACGACACCTCCGACAATAGCATCAACAAATTCATAACCTTTTTCAGGATTTGGTTCAAAACGAACCCAAACATGACCATATTGTCCACGTCCACCTGATTGTTTAATATATTTACCTTCACATTCAGCTGTTTGAGTAAGTGTTTCTCTATAAGCAACTTGTGGACGACCAATATTAGCTTCAACATTAAATTCATCCTTCATCCGGCGAACAAGAACTTCAAGGTGAAGTTCACCCATTCCGCTTATAACAGTTTGACCTGTTTCCGGATCAGTTTTATATTTAAATGTTGGGTCTTCTTCAGCTAACTTTTGTAAAGCTAAAGTCATTTTTTCTTGATCAGCTTTTGATTTAGGTTCAATAGCTTCATCAATAACTGGAAGTGGGAATTCCATTCCTTTCATAATAACAGGATTCTTTTCATCACATAGAGTATCCGCAGTTGTTGTTGATTTTAAACCAACAGCGGCCGCAATTTCTCCACAGTATACTTCTGTTATTTCTTTTCGGTTGTTGGCATGCATTTGTAAAATCCGGCCAACTCTTTCTTTTTCTCCCTTTGTACTATTAATGATATATGAACCACTAGTTAAATGTCCTGAATAAACACGGAAGAATGCTAGTCTTCCCACAAATGGGTCAGTCATAATTTTGAATGCCATAGCAGTAAATGGTTCTGAATCACTTGGATGACGTAAAACATCTTCTCCTGTTTTAGGATCATAACATTCAATGGCGGGAATATCAGTTGGAGCAGGCATATAATCAATAACAGCATCAAGAGCTAACTTAACACCCATGTTTGATAAAGCACTACCACACATAACTGGGAAAAATTCTGCTGCTAAAACACCTTTCCGAATAGCTTTCTTGATATCTTCAACAGCTAATTCTTCTCCTTCAAGATATTTTTCCATTAAAGCATCATCAAATTCAACAGCTTTTTCAATTAATTCCGTTCTCTTTTGTTCAACAATATCCTTTAAATCTTCAGGAATATCAATAATAGTTGGATTTTCATGTTCTTCTCCATCATAGTGATATGCTGTTCTTGTTAATAAATCAACAACACCACTAAATTCTGATTCAGAACCAATAGGCCATTGAATAGGTGCATAATTAACTCCTAAACGAGATTTAATTGTTCCTAAAGTAAATTCAAAATCAGCACCAATTTTATCCATTTTATTTGCAAAAATCATTCTTGGAACTTTATATTCTGTTGCTTGACGCCAAACAGTTTCACTTTGAGGTTCAACCCCAGCATTAGCATCAAGTAAACAAATAGAACCATCAAGAACTCTTAAAGATCTTTGAACTTCAACAGTAAAATCAACGTGACCTGGGGTATCAATGATATTTAATCTATATCCTTTCCAGTGAGCAGTTGTTGCTGCACTAGTAATCGTAATACCTCTTTCTTTTTCTTGTTCCATCCAGTCCATTTGGGATTCCCCATCATGAGTTTCCCCAATTTTATGAGTTATACCTGTATGAAATAATACTCTTTCTGTAAATGTTGTTTTACCAGCATCTATATGAGCCATTATCCCAATATTTCTAATTTTATCTAATGTAACATCTCTAGCCATAATATACTACCATCTATAATGAGCAAATGCTTTATTTGCTTCAGCCATTCTATGAGTATCTTCGCGTTTTTTAACTGCGCCTCCAACTCCATTAGCTGCATCCATAATTTCATTAGCTAAATTAATGGCCATTCCCTTTCCATTTCTTAATCTTGCATAATTAACTAACCAACGTAAAGCTAAAGTTTGGGCTCTTTCTGAGGTAACTTCAACTGGTACTTGGTAATTTGATCCTCCAACACGGCGAGATTTAACTTCTAGTGCTGGTTTAATATTTTCTAAAGCTTGATTGTAAACTTCCATTGCAGGTTTACCAGTTTGTTTTTCAACCATTTCAAAAGCTTCATATAAAATCTTTTGAGCTGTTCCCTTTTTCCCATCAGTCATAATAGCATTAACTAGTTTTGTAACTATCTTGGAATTATATATAGGATCTGGAAGTACATCTCTTTTTATAGCTCTTCTTTTACGCATATTTATTTCCTCCTTTATCTATTATTTTTTATCTTTTTTAGTACCGTATTTACTACGTCCTTGTTTACGATCTGTTACGCCGTGCGTATCTAATGTACCACGAACAATATGATAACGAACACCGATTAAATCCTTAACACGTCCACCTCTTACTAAAACAACACTATGTTCTTGTAAATTATGTCCTTCACCTGGAATATAAGCATCGATTTCTTTACCATTCGAAAGTCTAACCCGAGCATACTTTCTTAATGCAGAGTTCGGTTTCTTAGGTGTTTTTGTTCCAACTCTTGTACAAACACCTCTTTTTTGAGGACTCATTGCATCAGTTTGCTTCTTTTCCAAAGTATTATATCCAACATTTAAAACTGGACTCTTACTTTTTCTCGTTTTCTTTCCCCGATTCTTTTTAACAAGTTGATTAATTGTAGGCATAATATCCTCCTTCCATAAACACACATCCTGGTGTATCCAATCTTTCTTTAAACTAGGTTCTACCTAGTGATAGAACCCATTTAAAAAACGCATAATTAATATAACATTATATCTTATGCGTTGTCAAGCAAAATTATCTTAAAATTTTCCTTTTTCTAAAGTTCTTACCAAAGGTTTATTCATTTCTTCTTCTCTAATATTATCATTTACTTCTTCATAATTATTTTCTAAACAATTATTTATTAATTCTCTCTTTCTTTCTAAATTATCTTTTCTTTTTTCTAATTCTTCCCTTTTTTCTTCAATTAATTCTTCTAAATTACCAATTACTTTTTTATTTTTCTTCTTCGTTCCATACATAGTATATGTTCCAATTTCAAGAGCTGTAGACAAAATAATTGATATACCAAAACTAGCCAAAAAATCTTTTGCCAACATACCAATTATCGAAAATACCACAATAATAAAAGGAATAATTATTCTTTCAACATCTTTTCTTTCTTCTAATATATAATTTTCTCTATCTAATGAATCTTTTAAATTATTAAGTTCTATATTATTAAAATCTTTTAATACTAATTCACTTTGATATTCTTCTACATATTAATCAATATTTTTATTATCTATTACTTCTTTTAAAATACCTTCATCTTCTAAATATTTCTTTCCTTTATTTTCATATAACTTCATTTAAAACCACCCTATTTCTTTAACATTTTTTCTATTTTTTCTTGTCTTTCTAAAATTAAATCCATCTTATCATGTAATTCTTCTAATATTAATTCACTTTTTAAATCAACTTTATAATCATTTTGATTCCTTAAACTATCTTTCTTTGCTTGTCTATTTTGACTCATCATAATTATAGGAGCTTGTAAAGCGGCGATACAAGATAAAACTAAATTAAGTAATATAAAAGGATATGGATCAATAGCTTTAATTAATATAACTCCATTTACGATAATCCAAATAATTAAAAACAAAGAAAATCCAATAATAAAATTCCAACTACCTGCAATCTCTGTTAGTTTATCAGCCACTTTATCACCAAATGTCATCCGAGATTCTTCTAACTTATCCACATCAACGGCAATAGGATTATCCACTAACATATCAAGTAATTCTTCTTCATTCTTTTCATCAATATTTTGATTTAATAACATTTTAACAATATCACTTTTGCTTCTAACTGTTTTCATAATAACCTTTCTAATAACCAAATGAATTATATAATTGATAAATTAAATAAGCAGCAATAATTAAAGCAATTAAAATTGCCGCACTTAAGATAAGCATTTCAGCTAATCCCCAACCTTTATTATTTTTTATCCATTTCATTACATTCATTCCCTTACAAAATAATTATAACCAATTAATACTAAAAGTCAATTTTTATAATTATTTAAATCTTCCATAATAAATTCTTTCATTTCTTTATTATCTTCATATACTTCATCTAATAATTTATAATATTCTTTTACTTTTAATTTTATATCTTTATCATTATATTTAGAATAATTAGCTATATATTGATTATTAACAATTAATTTTTTTGTTAAAGTAGATATCTTTGTTTTTTTAGAATAAGTAATTTTTTTATATAAATTCTTTAAATTAAAATAAGGAATAGAACTTTTTAATTTAGCACATATAGCAACAATTATTCCTACTATAAATATTACTATACCTATAAATAAAAAGATATATTGCATTATTTTAGGTACATAGATACGCATACCTAATAAAGCTAATATTAAACTAATTAAACATAAAATAAAACCAAAACATAAAAAATATTTACTTTTATGTTTAGGATTCATTAATGTTATTAAAGAATAATTTTGTCCTTTTTTAAACTCATTTAAAAACATAATATCTTCATTTATAGCTTTTAAACATAATCCCTTATTATTCATATATATCACTATTATAAAAATATCATAAGTTCCTAAATTTGTAAATAATGTCAATTAAAAAAAACGGTAAAGTATTACCGTCACAGTTAAATTAATTCTTTATAAAATAATATTTTACCATTTTCATCTATTGTTGCTAATAATACATCTTTTATATTATTTATCTTTTGTTTTTTTAGTTCTTTATTAAGCCATATTTCATCTTTACCTATTTCTTTTAAAACATTTTTTTGAATTAATCCATCTACTATTAAATTTAAATTATATGTTTGTTTTTTAACATTAGATAAAGGTGTTTTTTTAAAATCTAATATATTTGTATTTTGATATTCTTCTTTAGGTAAAAAACTTATTTCTCCAGTTACTTCTAATATAGCATAATTAATCATTTCTAAATCATAATATCCTTTTAATCGACATTGTTCTAAAAATGTTTCTATAGGTATTTGACATTTTCTTAAATTATTAAATACAAATTGCCCATTTTCCATTAAGACTGTGGGTTCTCCATTTATTATTTTATTAGCTTTCTCACTTTTAATCGATAAATATGACATAATTAATACTACTAAAGAAAAAGATAATAAAGCCACTATACCATTAATAAAATGTTCATCTAAAGAAATAATAGAATCCGCGGCAATAGAACCAATAGTAATACTTACAACATAATCATAAACAGTTAATTGAGCTATTTGTTTTTTACCTAACATTTTTGTTATTAAAAATAAAAATATTAAGGCTAAAAAAGATCTTATAATAATAGTTAATAATTCATTTGCCAACTTAATCACCTATCTTTATTATTAACTATTATGATATCTTTTATACTTAATATTTAACATCTACTAAATAAAGACCATAAGCTGGTAATACTGTTAATTGTTTAGGAATACTTGGATAATCTAACATATCTTTTATAGTCTTAATATTTACTTTTCCTCTTCCTACATCAAATAAAGCTCCGGCTAAATGTCTTACCATATAACGATAAAACCCTTTCCCTACAAATTCCATTATTATAAAGTTATTTCTTTTCTTAATCTTTATTTTATAAATATATGATTCATAATTTATTCTATCTCCACTGACAAAATTATGAAAATCATGTTTCTTTAAAAATAATTTTTTACATTCTTTCATTTTCTTTAAATCTAAATTATATTTAGTACTAAAATAATAATGATCATTTTTCTTATTATAATCTATATTTATTATATACCTATATATCTTTTTCTTAACATTAAACCTAGCATGAAAATGAGAATCTTTTCTTTTTATTTTTTTAATTACTATTTCTTTCTTTAATACTTTATTTAATTTATTTTTTATATTATATGGCAATTTTCCTTTATAATCAAAATGAGCACTTTGCTTTAAAGCATGAACTAAAGCATCAGTTCTTCCTGATGCTTTAATAACAATATTTTCTTTTAATACATTACTTAAAGCATCTTCTAAAGTCTTTTGAACACTCTTAACATTCTTTTGTCTTTCTAAGCCATGAAATAATGATCCATCATAACTAAAATATATTAAATATCTCATGATTTAATCCGATATATAGCTTTAATTAATTCATTAATATCTGTATATTCATCTAATCTTACTTTTAAATCTTCACATTTATATATAAAATCAATAATTGGAGGTATATCTCCTTCAATATATAAAGCTGGATCAAAATAATCATTAGTTTTATAAACAATATTATCATTATTAATTAAATAAATAGTATCTACACAATTTAAAAATAATTCTATATCTTTAGTTACTAATATTATTTTTTTATGATAACTAGCTATTTTTTTAAATAATTTTTTAAAATATTCTCTTTCTTTCGTTATTAATCCTTTCGAAAAATTATTTAAAATAATAACATCATCTTGTAATTTAGAAGCTAGTATTACTTTATTTTTTTCCATACTACTTAAAGTATTAAATGCTTTATCCTTTATATCTAAATCTAATTTAACCATTTTTAAAGAATCATCTATTTTGACTTTAATAATATCTTTTACTAAAGTAGAATTAAAATTTTCTTGTTTTATTAAATCACTAGGTATTACCCCTATAATAGATCCTTCTAATTTTTTTAATTCCATAAATCATGCACCAAACTTTCAATATTAAAATATATTTTATCTAAGATATTATAATAATTAAGTTGTAAAGATAAATCTACCACAAAAGGAAGAGAATAACCTAGTCTTTTTAAAATCTTTTCTTCTTTTAAAACTGATTCTTTTTTACCTTCCATTACTATTTTATCTTTATCAAAAACATATATATAATCACATAATAATGTATCTTCAATATTACTTGTTATATTAATATAATTTATTTTTCTTAAAGCTAATAAATCTAATATTTTCTTTCTTTGTCCTTTACTATATGTATACCAAGATTCATTAAATACAATTCTTTTTTCTAAAAAATTTTCAATTATTTCTAATACTTCTGTATATGTTTTATTATCATCTATAATAACATATTCATTAAATTCTTTTAAAAATTCTAAATTAATTTGATTACTTAAAATACAATAATTAAGACCTTCTTCATACTTCATAATAATCTATAACCTTACCACTTTCTATACTTTTTTTAACATCAATAATTCTTTGATTCTTACTACCCCTAAATTTACAGTCTAAACTTTTTTCTTTTAAAATAAATGGTCCATCTACTAAAACATCAATATTATTTAATAATTCTTGATATTTAGGATTATTGATAATATTTTCATAAATAAAACCTGTATAAGCCCAAACATTTAAACCTATTTCATGCGCATATTTAGCTAGAGCCGTGGCTGCTTCAGGTTGAAAAAATGGATCTCCACCTGATAAAGTTATACCATTTTGAAACTCTAAATTATCCATTTGTTTTTTTACATCTTCAATATCTAATTCTATTCCTCCATTTAAATCATGGGTATTCGGATTATGACATCCTGGACAATTATGTAGACAACCTTGAAACCATATAACTGTCCGCATACCTTCGCCATCAACAATACTATCTGGTTGTAAATCACTTGCAAGTCTTACTTTCATTACTATTACCTCTTTCTTCATATCTTTTTATTAATGCATTTATTTTGATAAAATGATGATTTATTCCTGATTTTCCTATTTTATAATCTGTTTCTTTTGTGATAACATTAGCTAATTCTTCATAACTTACCTCAGGATATTTTTCCCTATAAGTGGCCACTAGCTGGGTCTTTTCATCTAAAAGACCAAATATATCTTTTTCTTTTAAATAATTTATTTTCTTAATTTGTTCTAATCCTGTTTTAATTGTTTTCTCTTGATTAGCTATTTCACAATTATTTAATCTATTAACCATATTCTTATGATCTCTATATATTCTAATATCTTCAAAATAAAACAAAGAATTAGTAGCTTTAAATAATTTAATTAAATCACTTATATCTTCACTAGCTTTAATATAAACAACATATCTATATCCTCTTTTAATTAATTTAGCACTTAATTTAAAATATTGTAATATTTTTAATATTTGTTCCGCTAGGATTTCTTTTTTAAAAATAAATTCTAAATGATAACCACTGGTCGATGGATTAGATACATTCCCAACAGCTAAAAAAGATCCTCTTAAAAATGCTATTTTTTCTTCATCAGAAACAAGTGTTTCTAATTCTTTCTTCTTTCCTAAATTAATACTTTCTTTAATAAAATCTATTTTATCTTTAATAACTAATATATATATTTGTTTAACTTTAAATCTTTTTTGCATTCTGATAATAATATGCGGATTTATTTTATATATTTCTTTTATTTCTTTATATATTCTTCTGGCAACAGAAGCATTTTCCATTGTTATTAATATTTCTTTATTATTAATTTTAGCTAAACAATTTAAAAAAGATATAAGTTCATAATGACATTCTAAATAATTTATTTCTGTTTTAGATATTTCTTCTTTTAAACTAGTTGTAAAAGTCATAATTTTTTACCTTCCATTAAATAAGAAAAGATTAAATAGGCTGTTTTTAAATAATCATGTCTATACATATTATCTTCTATCATAAATAATTTATCACTAATTAAATAAATATTCTTATTCTTAAATTCATCTGGATCTAAAATAACTGGATCTTTTTGTTCTTCTACAGCATATTTTAAAGCTAAATTACTTTTAATAATGGTATTATTAGCTATTACTATATCTATTTTATCTTTCCCTAAATATTCTTCTATTTTATTAATGTGATCAAGAACAGTAAAGTTATCTGTTTCCCCAGGTTGGGTAAATAAATTACAAATATACATTTTCTCGGCTTTAGCTTTATTTATTTCTTTAACTAAAGTTTTATCAATTAAATGAGGAATAATACTTGTTAATAAACTACCAGAAGAAAAAATAATTAAATCAGCTTCTTTTAAAGCCTTTATTATTTTGGGATTAACCACAAATTCTTTATTATATTCTAATTTAATAATTTTACTAGCACATTTAGTTATTTGTTCTTCACCAATAACTTTTTTTCCTTCCTTGGTTATTCCTACTAAATCAATGTTATCCTCGGTTAAAGGTAAAACAGTTCCTTTAATATTTAACATTTTAGCAAGAATAGGAATAGCTTCATCAAAACTACCTTCTAAATCTAATAAAGCCGTCAGTAAAAGATTTTTTACAGAATGATTCCCTAAAGTCTTTGACTTGGTAAAACGATAATTCATTAAATCAATAACATTTTTATCAACATCAGCCATAGAAAGCATTACTTTACTAATATCTCCTACCGCGGGTATTTTTAATTCTTTCCGAAGTCTTCCTGTACTTTTACCATTATCTGCCACAGTAACAACCGCGGTTATTTCTAAAGGAAATAATTTTAAACCTTTAAGTAATTGGGATAGTCCAGAACCTCCCCCAAAAATGACTATTTTTTTCATATCCATCACTTACTAAAAGTTTATCATAAATTTTCTAAAAAATGAATATTATTTCTTATTTTGTTTTATTCCTACTCTTAATAAATAACGAACTAAATATCCTAGAATAAAAGTTATAATCCAAACCATAACTATATTTAAACTAATAATATTTATTTTAGGAATAATAATTAATATTAAATAACAAATAATCGTTATAATAAATAATAATGATATTAAATATAAAGTATTATTAATAGTTTTTAAATTATTTTCATTTAATTTTTCTTTTTTAAATTCTAATAATAATTTATATAAAGCAATAAATATAAATAATAATAGTAAAACTTGACATATTTTAGCTAAACCAACAAATAAAATAGCGGTGATAGTTTTAGGTAAATTATTTCCTTCAATTAAATAATCTCTTAATATAAAATCATTATTTTCAATTACTTTTAAAACATTTTCTTGTTCAAAAGCCATGATTGTATAATTATTATTTTTTATTTGCGATACTTTAACAATTAAAAGAAATATTGCTATTAAAACAATTACTAAATAAATAAAAGCACTTAAAATACCTATAATACTTAAATATTTAAGATATTTATTTTTTTTATTCTTAACTCTAGCCATCTATAAGCCTCCTTTAATCCCAAAATGGTAAAGAACTACGTACTACTCCCCCATTAACTTCATAACAATTTTCGACGACAAAGAAAGCATCGGGATCAATATCTAATATTCTATTTTTTAAAACATAATAATATCTATTAGGAACAACACACATGATTACATCACCATCATGATTAGAATAACCACCTTTAGTTCGATAAATAGTAAAACCAGATTTAAATTCTTCTTTTAATACTTTCTTTATTTTAGAACTTTTATGGGTAAAGATATAAAAGACTTTACTATCAAAAGTTCCAAACATAACTTTATCAATAAATAAAGAAGATAAAAACATAATAATAAAGGCATAAATACCTTCCATATAACCAAAGGTAAAGGCACCAACTAAAATGACAAGACAATTAACAATAGTTAAACATTTACTTTCAGGTATTTTAAAATATTTATTAATTAATTGCATTAAAACATCATTACCCCCGGTGGTATATCCCCATTTATAAATGAGACCATTGCCCACGCCATAAAAGACCGCGGCAAAGATAATAATTAATAAGGTATCATCAATAGGGAATCTTGTATTAATAAAATTAGCAATAGGAGCTGTAAATGTAATCATTAAAGGATATAATATAGAACCAACAATAGTATTTTTAGTTTTATCATATCCTAAAAAGATAAAACTAACTATTAAAAGAAGAAAATTAGCAATATAAATAAATAAAGTTGCATCAAAATTAAATAATTCTTCTAAAGCTATCCCAATTCCTGTCATGCCCGCAACAACAAAATTATGAGGACCTAAGAACATGTTATAACATAAGGCAAGCAAGAATACTCCCATGACAAAGGATATTCCAATAATAATATTATTTTTGGTTGAATTCTCTTTCACACCTAGCACCTACTTTAAATATATTATAAACTAAAATACTAATTTTAGCAATTAATTAAAATACAGGCCGGTGTCTAAATTTATCGGAAAAATAAAAAAATAGAAAGAACTAATGGTATAATATACCTATAATCAAAATATAAAGGAGTTCTTTCTATATGAATATATTAACACAAATTTTAAATATTGAGGAAAAAATTTTATATTAAATAATTAAGTTATAATTAAAATAAGGTGGGATATTAAAGATGGAACAAAAACTAATATTATCCAAGAATAACAATGGTTATGCTAACTTTTTTACCCAAATTAGTTCTTTAAATCAAAAAGAATTAGATAAAATGTTAGAAGAATTAATCTATGGTTTTAAAAGTAAAGAATATATATCTACAACAAAAGATATTTGTAAAACTATTAAAAAAGAAAATTTATGTTACCGAGAAATAAAAGAATCAAAAATTAAAGAATTATATAATTATATTTATAAGGAAGGTTTTAATAATGTTGTTAAACCTAGTCATGATCAAATCTTTAATTTAAATTATATAAAAAAAATAATTAATAATATTTATAAAAATAATAATTTATCAATAGATTTAAATAATTTTAAAAATAATTATTTTTCTAGTTATAGTATATGCCATATTTATGATGCTACCAAAAATCCTTATTTATATACTATGCCATGGAATTATTTTCTTATTCCTACCCCAATTGCTCCTTTGACTGATAGTAGTAATGCTTATAAGGCAAGCCATCTTTTAAATAATATAAAAAAACAAATATGTCATGATTATTGGCAAGAAATATTAATTTATGATTATACTATTAAAAAAATATTTAATAAATTAAAGAAGAAAACTGAATTTAATAATATGATCAATAATTTAGATAAAAATGATTTAGTAAATATTAGAAACCAATTTTATACAATTAATCCTTTTACCAAAAAAATAAAACCATTAATTTAGGTTTTATTTTTTTATAAAAACATTACCATATATATTGGATAACTTATTACATTATCTTTATAACCTATATTCTTACTAGATAATTTAATTCCTTTGGTAACATTCCAATTATCCATGAGAGATTTTAAAGATTTTGATTTAGTATTATCTGCAGATTTAACTTCAACCGCGGTAAGAACATCTTCATATCTAATTATAAAATCTACTTCTAAAGTCGAATTATATTCAAAATAATATAATTTTTTACCTAACTTAGTAAATATATCAGCAATAATATTTTCATAAATAGCTCCCTTATATATTCCTAAATTACCATTTATAACTTCTTTTTGACTTCCATCTTCTAACATAGCCATTAATAAACCTGTATCAGCCATATAAACTTTAAATACATTTCTTTTAATATTTCCTTCTAAAGGTAATTCTAAATTAGATAAGTTATAACAAAAATTAATAATGTTAGCATCTTTTAACCAAATTAAACTATCTTGATATTTATCAGCTTTAGCATTTTTTTGAACTAAACTATATTTAAATTTTTTATTATCTTGGGCAAGTTGAGCAGGAATTGATAAAAAACAATCCTTTATTTTTGTTTTCTCCGTAGTTGAAGCATACCTTATTATATCAATTTGATAATCATTTAAAATATTTCTTTGTAATTTTAAAACTCGACTAAAATCATGATTAGTTACAAAATCATCAACTACTTCAGGCATACCACCTACAACAATATATTCTTTAAATAAATTTAACATTTTATTATGAGTAGCTAAAGGAACCATTATCTTTTTAGTAAAAAAATCATATAAATACCCAATTGCTTCTTTACTCATTCCATTAGCCCAACAAAATTCTTCAAAATCTAAAGAATACATTTCTAAATAATCAACATATCCAACTGGATAAGAAGGAACTTCTTTATAATTAATTCCCAATAATGACCCAGATGTTATAACATCAAAATATGGATTATTACTTAAAAATTTTAAAGCAGCGATAGCTATAGGACAAGCTTGAATTTCATCAAAGAAAATTACCGTATCTTTAAGATTTATATCAAACCTAGGAATAATTAAAGAAAGTTGTTTAACAATTGCATCAATTGTTAAATCTGAATCAAATATAGTCATGTATTCAGGATTTAAAATAAAATTAACATAAAATAATTAGAATAATTAGCTTTACAAAATTTATCAATAATATATGTTTTGCCAACTTGTCTAGCTCCTCGAATCATTAAACACTTTTTATTATTTTGTTTTTTCCATTCCATAAGTTTTTGATATATTTTTCTTTCTAACATTGTTATCACCAATTTATGTTCCAATTTTATCACAAAAAACTATACAAAATCAATATAATTTACAAAAAATGGAGATTTTTCAAAGGAATATTGATGCATAAACGGAGATTTTTCAAAGGAATAATTTATTTTTCTCGGAATATACCGAGATTTTTAATTTTAAAACAACTTCAAATAATCAAAAAAATTGGAGATTTTTCAAAGGAATATCAATGCAAAAATGGAGATTTTTCAAAGGAATATCAATGCATAAATGGAGATTTTTCAAAGGAATAAAAAATAAATAAGCTATTTTAACTTATTTATTGTTTTATAAACTTTATATAATAAAGGTTTAACAGGTAAATCAAATTGACCTATATATTCGATAGTTTTTCCTCCAAAACCTCTTTTTACTTCATAAACACCATGATCTGGATCTTTTTCATCAAAGATATTTTTAACACCTAAAAAATTAACAAACGATAATTTATCATCTATTGCTTTTTTAATCATTTCAGGATACATGACATACTTAGGACAAAATTCCCTGTAATTATTATCCATACCACTTGATAAAGAAACAACTTCTTTATATTTAGTAATGGTTAACATGGAAGCAATATTAGTAATATCATTTAATTCTAAAGCCTTTGTTTTTTCATCTTCATATTTATGAATATTAGCCTCAGCTATATCATAAGCTTTTTTTAATTTTTCGCCAACATGATCATGTTCCATTTTATTCTTGACATTTACTAGTTCTTCTTGTGATTCTTTTATTTTTTTATCTAAATTATTTAAATATGTTTTTTTATCAATATAAATAAGATACATTGTTACTTGATCTTTAAATTCTTTTAATATATTTTGATAAAACTTTAAAGAAAAACCTTTAACATGTTTTCTTTCTAATGTTTTATCAAAAAAAGATACTACTTCTTCTAAAGAATCAGAATCCACTGAAGAGGCTTTAACACCTTTAAAGTCCGCAAGAGAAATATTTTTTCTTGTACTTTTACTAAATGTTAATAATTGTTTATCCCAAGAATCAGTTAATTCTAGCCGATGAACAAATCTAAATTGCATAGCTTCATTAGCCATATTAAAGCCAAAATGAATAAAACCATTTTCTTTCAGAATGTTGATAAGTTTAAAGTTATCAACATTCTCTTCTTTATTTAAAGCTTTATCATATGTTGCTAAAATAAGAGGAGGATCCATTCTAATAAAAATAACATCATGAAAATAATCTCTTAAAGCTTTTTTAAATTCAGGTATATGATCATAATTATAAAGAAAACCTCTTGATAAATATGCCATTTTCTTCTTTTTTAAAATAGGTAAATAAATAACTAAACTTACTCCAATTAAATTATTGTCTTGATATAAACCTAAAAGTTCACATTTTCTTCCCTCATCTTGTTTTAAATGAAACCATTCTAAACTTTGATACATACTTGCTAGAAAATGATTCTTGGCAAAATTTTCATAAACTTCTTCTTCTATTTGTTTAATCTTCATCATCTTTTCCCTTTACTTTCACTAAACCAAAAGTTAAACGATTTAATAACATTGTTAATCTTCTTTGACCTAAGATGTTTTCGACTAAACCTAATTTATATGTCAGACCAAAGTAGATTAAAGCACCTAAAATAGCATAAAGAGCAACTAAGAAGATGGAATGCCAAAGACTAGTAACATTAAATGGCAGAATTATTTTTAAGAAAGATAGGCAAATTAACATGACAAAAGCCGAGGCAAAAATTTTTAAACCAGCTTTTAATGTTGGTAAATAAGTTATTTCTTTATAATGTTTTAAACGAATTAAAATAATAGCTATGGCAACGATATAGCCGAGCATGGTGGCAAAAGTTGCTCCATAAAAAGGAGGTAAACCTACTTTATGACATAAATACATAAATGGAACATCAAAGATTGCATTCATCGAAAAACCAATGATCACGGCCGCATAAACGGTTTTATATTCATTTAAACTTTGAGCTGTTTGTAAAGCTATTAAATAAACATTACACATTATCGCGGTTAAAATACTAACTTTAAAAATAATAGGACCAAGAGTACTTACACCATAAAAGATACGCCAAACTGGTTTAGCTAAAAAGGATAAACCTAAAGCCGCGGGAACCGAAATAAATAAAACAATTTGTAAAGCTTTATTAAAAATATTACTTACCTTTTTATCTTGTTTAGCTACATGGGCAGAAACAATATTTGGAATTAAACTAATAGTTAAACCAGTTGCAATGGCATTAACTATCATGTTAAGTTTATAACCCCATGTAGTCATTGCACTTGATACAAATTCAGCATCTGCTCCTGAAAAACCTATTTTACCAAGAGTTCGAATAATTAAAGACATATCAACTATATTGAAAAAATTAACTGTAACATTTATGACAATAAAAGGAATAGCATAAGTTAAAATCTTTTTTAATATTTCTTTATTAGTAACTTTATCTCTTTTTAATTTATGATCTAAATCTAATTTTTCTTTATTCTTTTTTATTTTAGCTAGAATATATAATAAAGCAAGTAATCCTCCAAAGAAAGCTCCAGAGACAGCCACAGCTACACCTAAAGCCACGCTTTTATGAAGAACTTTAATTGTTATGTAGGAACCAGCTAAAATAACAAAAATTCGGCCTACTTGTTCTAACATTTGACTATTAGATGTAGGTGTTATAAACTTATGTCCTTGTAAATAACCTTTGGTAACACTTAAGAAAGGAATTAATAAAACAGAAAAAGAAACAACTCTTAAAACTAAAGCAATATCTTCTCTTGTATTACCTCCAGATAAATCTCCCACGATAATATGGGCAATATCTGCCGCATAAACAAATAATACGAAAAAGGCAATAAGAGAAATAATACTAATAATTAATATCCCTAATTTTAAACTTCTAACCTTAGCTTCTTTTTGTTTCGTCGTATCATATTCACTAACAATTTTACTCATGGCAACAGGTATACCTGCACTAGAAATATTTAAAAAAATAACATAGATATTATAAGCATAACTATATAAAGCACTTCCAGCAGATCCAATTATGGCATAAAAAGGAATAACATAAAGCATTCCTAAAACTTTTGTAAAAACAATAGCTAAGGTTGCAATAATTGTTCCTTCAATAAATGAATTTTTCTTCACTTTATCTTCATCCTTTCTTTATTTTTTTTAATATTTTATATCCTTTCATTGCTATTTTATATAATACATAAGTAAATTTATCAATAATTAAATCAAATTCGCCAATTAATTCAATTATATCTGGATTAAATCCTTTCTTTATTTCATAGATAGCATAATAAGGACTATTCTTATCCATATCCCCAGATATTCCATAAAAATTACAATATTTTTTATTTTCTTTTAAACAATCTTTAATATGGGCATTATAAAAAGCATATTTAGGATTAAAACTTTTATAAACACTTGATGTTCCTGACATAAAAGTAATTCCTTCATCTCCAATAAAAAGACTCATTAATGCCCCAATGTTAATGGAAGAACTAGTTTTACGCATTTCTTTAGCATTACTTAAATTCTTTTTTAAATTATCTAAATGTTGTTCTTGCATCTTTAAATTATTCTTTAACTTATTCCCAACATTATTATTTTCCATTAATTTTTTTATATTATCTATTTCTTTATTCGTTATATTAATTTCATTTATTAAATAATTATAATATTCTTCTGTATCAATATAAGTTATATATAATTTCATATAATCATGCATAAGTTCATACATTTTCTTATAATAACTAGATGGTCTAACAATAAAATTTTTATTCTTTCCCGTTTCTTCTAATAAATGCGTAAATAAATCCATTTCTTCTATTCTGGCTAAGCGTACCTTTACTCCCATTTTTTCTGTTTTTTCAATATTCTTTCTCGTACTCTTGCTAAAATTTAATAATGTTTTTTCATAGGTATCCTCTAATTTAAAACGACATAAAAACCTAGGTTGTAGTGTTTCAAAATTTAAAGTAAAACCTAAATGTTTATATCCTAAAGATACTAAATTATCAAAACCTTTTTGTCCTTTTATAACTTTATTTTCTTTATTTTGATCATAGATAGCATAAATATAATTAGGATCTATCTTTAACATAAAACCATGTTGCTTTTTAATATAATCTTTAATTAAACTAGTAAATTCCGCTAATAATTCTTTATTATCTATATCTAGTAAAAAACCTCTTGGAGCATAAAATAAACTTTTTTTAATAGGTAATTTCTTTTCTAATAATAAAGTTACTCCTTTTAATATACTTTCTTCATATAAACCAATTAAATGACTTTTCCAACCAGTTACTTCTTTTAATTGTCCCCACATGGGTAATTGATAAATAGATATATATTTATTATTTAAAGCAAAATCTAAATATTCTTTTTCTTCTATTATTTTTATTTTCATTTTCTTAAACCTCGAATAGTACGATATACTTTAAGTAAATAAGGTAATATTTTATATAATAATTTATTATTAACTAAATCAAATTCTCCCATAAATTCAATATATTCATCCCCAAATTTTTTCTTAAATTCATATATTCTCGCTAAGTTTTTATATGTAGTATTAGGATCACCTACAACTCCAAATAAATCAAAAAATTCAAAGCCATTTGCATGAGCATCTTTAATAGCTTCATAATAAGCTCTAGATACAGCAAAAGTTAAATTTCCTAGTTCATTATTTCCTATATAAAAACTCCAAGCTCTCTTATTAGTATAAGTACATACTAAAGAACAAACAACCATTTTTTCTTTATATTTATTAAATTCTTCTAATTCTTTTTCTAATCTATTAATTTTATTTTCAATATCTTCTTTTCTTTTTGTTGTTACTTCTAATAATTTCTTTTGTTCTTCTAATTCTTCTTTAATACTTTTTACTAAACTAATAGGATCACATGATATATTAAAAAACTTTATTTTATCTACTTCTTTAAATAAATTAACAAATGTTTCATAATATTCTTTATTTTTAATAATAAAATTATCTTTATTACTATTATTTTTCATTAATTCATAAAAAGTATCAACATCAATATTATGATCTATTTCTAAATTATAAGCTTCACTTCTTTTAATAGATTTTTTAAAACTTTTACTAAATTTTTCTTCTACTAAGGACCACGGTTTTTGTAAATTAATTCTAAAGGTATAACGAGGTTCATTACCATCATATAATTTATAAAACCCTTTATGGATATAACCTAAACTTATTAAATAATTAAATAATTCATAATTATTAAAGCCATCCTTAATAGGAATAGCATTTATATCAATATCTTGATATTTAAGATCAGGATCTATTTTAACATAAATTATCTTTTTTCTTTGCATAAAAGCTTTTATTTCTTGAGTAAATTCTTTTAATAATTCTTTATTATTATAATCAATTAAATAACCTCTTGGACAATAACCATAACTATAGCCAAGGGGAGTTTTTTTTAGTAATAATAAGGTTGCCGCAACTAGCTGGCCTTTTTCATCTTCTAGTCCCAAATAATAGGGTATTTGCCCTTTGCAGTTATGCGAAAATTCTCCCCATTCATAACTTTGTAAAAAATGAGCCTTAGCATGGTTTTGACTAAATTCTTGATATCTTTTTTTATCCACATTTTCGATAAATTTCATATTCATTCATCCTTATAACAAAATTCTAACATATTGGGTAAAACTTGACAAGATTTAAAACTAAGCTATTTTCATGTGTATTAATTTTTGCTATAATTAAAAATAGGTGAAGATTATGTTTTGGAGTATAATATTAATTCTTATAATAATATTAGGTATTATAGCTATATTTTATATTATAACCTATAATACTATTATTACATATAAAATAAAGATTGAAAAAGCAGAAGGAATAATTGATGAAGATTTAAGAAAAAAATTTGATATTATCGCGGAAGCTAATGTTTTTGTAAAAAAAGTAGTTACAAAAAAAGATTATTTAAAAGAATATATGGAACTTAAAGATAAAAGAATAAGTAATTATGAATTAGATCGTAAATTAACAGAAGCTTATACTTTATTATTAGAACTTAAAAATGATCATAGTGAATTAGATAATAAAGATTTTAATAAATTATTAAAAGATATAAATGTTATTAATGAAGATTTAGTTTCTTGTAAGAATTATTATAATAAAAATACTTCTGAATTAAATAAAATAATTCAAAAAATACCAACAAATATTGTAGCTAAAATAAATAGATGCCGAATTAAACCCTTTTTTGATGGTAAAAATATGCAAGATGCTGTAACTGATGATTTTAAACTTTAAAAAAATTAATTAGGCTTGCCAATTAATTTCTTTAATATGATGTTCTTTTAAATAATTATTTGTTTTAGAAAAAGGTTTACTCCCAAAGAAGCCTGAGTAGGCAGATAAAGGAGATGGATGAGCAGATGTTATAATATAATGCTTAGGATTAGTAATATATTTAGCTTTTTGTTTAGCAAAATTACCCCAGAGAATAAAAACAACTGGTTCATCTTTCGTATTTAATATTTTAATAATATAATCAGTTAATAGTTCCCAACCTAAATTACGATGGGAAGCAGCATGATCTTTTTCAACTGTTAAAACAGCATTTAGCAAAAGAACACCTTCTTTTGCCCAACCAGTTAAATCACCATCACCTTTAGGTTTAATTCCTAAATCATCTTCTAATTCTTTATAAACATTTTGTAATGATGGAGGTATTTTTATTCCTTTGGGAACAGAAAAACTTAAGCCATGAGCTTCTCCTACCCCATGGTAAGGATCTTGTCCCATGATAACAACTTTGGTATCTTTAAAACTAGTTAATTCTAAAGCTCTAAAAATATAATCTTTAGGTGGAAATATTTCTTTTGTTTGATATAATTTTAAAATACTTTGATAAAATTTATGAAAACCAGGACTATCCCAGATAACTTTTAATTTTTCATCCCAATCATTTCCAATCATAACATCACCTATTTTCTTGAACCACTTCTTTTATTATTTTCAATATAATCCATATAATAATTTTCTACTTCCCTACTATATTCATCATCTATACTAGCTAAAGGTCTTGCTAAAATATTATTATAAGCACTACGATTATTATCACTCTTTTTAATAAATACACCCATAACACTATAATTATTATTTTTAATATGTTTTAATATAATTCTTATTTGATCATCTTTTAATTCAAATGAAGGTGTTTCATTAGCTAAATATTTAACTTTTGATATATCCCCATTTTTAAAATTATTAATTAATTCTAAAATTCTTTCTAAACTTTCTTCTCTAATTTTTAATAAATCTCTTACAAAATAACTTTTTTCTGGCTCTATTTCATTTGTTGCATAATAAAGATTATTAGCTTGGGTAATTTCGACAAGAGGTTCTAAATAATTTGTATTATCTATATTATTTTCTTCTTTATTTTCTTTTATATTATCTAAATTATTTCTAACAAATAAATATCTTTCTAAATATACTTGATATTCTTTCTTAATTGTTTTTAACGTTTCTATATCAAAATAAAATTCTTCGTCTTTTAATATATTAATTAAATCTTCTATTTTATCTTGATAATGTTTTAAAACAACTTTTAAAATATAGTCTTGTTCTTCCAAAGAAAAATATTGTAATTCCCAGCTTGCCATAACACTAGTAAAACTATTACTATCTAATAAATTTATTATTTGTTTAATTTGTTGTTTTACTTTTGGCGTTACTTCAATATATTTAATCTCAATATCTTCAAAACCCATATTTAACATATTAGAAACTTGAGATAAATCATAAGTACTAATTTTTTCATCAAATCTAATCATAAGATTATGTTTTTTTATTTCTTCAAATGTCTTAATAAGTTCTACCCCAACAATATTTTCTTTACTTAATTCTTCTTTAATAAAATCCATTAAATAATTATATATTATTTGTTTATATTCTAAACAATTTACTACTAATCGACATTTTTTCCTTTTTTCTATATAAATACTTAATCTTCTTTTTAATATATTTAAATCTGTTTTTATTGTTTTTAAAAATATTTGAGCATTATATTTAGTTAATTCATAACGATATTTTTCATAAATTACTTTTTGGGCTATTTTACTAATTTTATTTTGTTCTAAATCTTCTATAATTTGCTTATATAAAAATATTTGTTCATTTAAATAATCTATTTCTTTATTATATTTATCTATAATTACGATATCAAAATAATTTTTTAATTCTTTAAGATTCATTTTCATCACCCTTATTCTTCTTATATTTTATCATAAATAAGTAAAAAAAATAAGTCATTAGACTTATGATAAAATAATTAAGATTTATTTATGATATGTTTCATTATTAATTATTTTAAAAGAACGATATATTTGTTCTAATAAAAGACCACGAAATAAACCATGCGGAAAAGTAAGATTAGAAAAACTTAAAACTAAATCAGCTTTATTTCTTATTTCTTCATCTAAACCTAAAGATCCTCCTATAATAAAAGTAATATTACTATTAATACTTCTAATATGATCTATTTTTAAAGCTAAATCATTACTACTTAACATTATTCCTCTTAAATCTAAAGCTATATTATAATCATTATCATTAATATGTTCTTTTAAATTACTTATTTCTTTTTGATAAATAGAATTATCTTTTAATTCTATTATTTCTATTTTTGTATATTTACTTATTCTTTTTAAATAATCATCTATTAAATCATTTAAATATTTTTCTTTTATTTTACCAACACATAATATTTTAATCATACTTCAACAACTTCCGTTTTTTCATTTTGTTTTGCACATTCAATATTATTAAATTTAATATTATTTTCTAAAAAAGTATTATTAATAGTTTCTAAAGCTATTTCTTCTAAATTATTAGTTTCACTTAAATGAATTAAAATTATTTTTTTAGTTTTATCTCCAACTAATTTTGATAGATAAAAACTAGATAATTTATTAGATAAATGACCTTCATCACTTAAGACTCTTTTTTTAAGCCAAGCTGGATATGGACCATGTTGTAATAATTCAATATCATGATTACTTTCAAATAAATATATATCTAAATTTTTTAATAATTTAAAATATTTATTATTAATATAACCTGTGTCAGTTATATAAGCTAAAGATTTATCATCATAATTAATAATATAATTACGAGAATCTATAGCATCATGACTAGAATGAATCGATATTATTTTAATATTATCAATTATTAATTCATCTTCAATATATTTTATTTGGGATAAATTATTTAAAGAAGGAATAGCTTCAGCAATTTTTTGACTAGTTAAAACAATAGCTTTAGTTCGCGAAAGAATTGTTTTTAAAGCTGTAATATGATCTTCATGATTATGGGTAATTAAAATATAATCGATATCTTTAATATCCACAGATATATCATTTAAAGCTTTAGCAATATAAGTATAATTACGCCCAGCATCTAAAAGGAATTTTTTACCTCCGGCTTCAAGGTAAGTAACATTTCCTTTTGATCCACTGGATAAAACACATATTTTCATCGGTGATTAGCAAAGGCGGGAATTGAGGTAAGCGGGTTCATTGATTTTGCTCCCGTGCCTGAATATGGTAAGCCGTCCCATAAGCCTAAATGAAGGTGGGTTCCTGTAACATAACCAGAGTTACCCATTGAAGCAATTCTTTCTCCTTTTAAAACTTTTTGCCCAACTTTAACATTAAAGCTAGCTAAATGTAAATAAGCTGAATATAAGTTATCACTATGTTTAATAACAACATAAGTCCCATTTGACCAGTGAGCTGATCCTCTTGGAGCCGCTTTCGCAGTAATAACAACTTCACCATCACCAATAGCATATATTGGAGAATTATAACCTGTACCTGATATATCAATACCTTCATGCATCTTTGATATACCTCTTAAACTCCTCCACTTATATTTACTTGTAATAACAGATGGTTCGTTAGTTGGCCACGTCCAGTCACCTTCTAGAATAGTTTGCGAGCCACTTCCTTGACCACCAGTTTGTGCCTTCTTAGGTCCAATAGTTCTAATTTGATCAACTTTATCCCGAATAATGGTTGGTTCAATATACATTTCTTGAGATTGTTCACCATTTATAACCCTATAATTTTCATGGTTCTTGGTTAAACCAGTAACTCCTGCTTGAGTAATTTCTGAATAACCAACTGGTTTAGTATTATCAATTTTAGTTATTTCATTAAATGGGATAGTTACTTCTTCAATAGCTTCAACTTCATAAATAAAAGTTAAAATAGGATTTAAAACCGTAACATTAACTTGATCACCAACCTTTAATATCGCATTTTCATTTCGATAAGTAGGATTAGCCACTAAAAACTCTTGGGGATTTAATTTATTAGCATCACTAATAGATTCAATATCATCACCAAGTTGAACTGTATAACTTGTCATTTGGGCATTAGGTCCAAATAATAAATATTGACTTAATTCTTTTGAATCCGTGAATATTTTACTATTAGAACTAATATATCCTTCTTTAATTGTTATTGTTTCATTAAAATACATTAAATTAATTATTTGCCCTATATCAGTTAATTCTTGTTGTTTATTTTCTAAATAATTAGCTAATTCATCTTTAGGAATAAAAGAATAAACAAAATCTTTAATCGCATCTTCAAATACTTGTTTATCTAAAACATTAATAATTAAATCATCTTCAGTTGAAACTTGTCCATCTTCTTCATTTTCTTCTGAAACAAACTTAATTGTTATAATATATCCTTTTAACATAAAATCATCTAATTTTTCTATTTCTTTATAAACATCTGTTTCTAATTTATAATCATTATTAAATGTATTAACTTTAACTAATTTAAAATCACTAGGTGGATAAACACTATCTACCCCATATTTATTTTTTAATTCTTCTTGTTCTTTATCTATTATATCATATAATTTATTTTCATCTTTAATCATTCCTACTAATTGGTTCTTTAAATAAACCATATAACCAACATTTGCTTTATCATATTCTTTATTATATATCCAATCAATAATTAATAAGGAGCAAATTAAAATAGTTATAATTGTAGTCATAATTATTCTTTTATTTTTCATACTTCTTCCTCATTTGTTTTTAAGACATTTTTAAAACTACCCATGGCTAGTTCAAATAATAAATCAATACGTCCTTGCGCTCCCTTCCGGTGTTTAGCAATAACAAGTTCCGCGGGAACTATTCTACTTTTAGCATCTTTATTTTTATCATAATAATCTTTTCGATTAATAAATAATACCATATCCGCATCTTGTTCTAGAGAACCAGATTCTCTTAAATCCGCTAACATAGGTTCATTACTTTCTCTTTTTTCCGCACTCCGTGATAGTTGGGCTAAAGCTAAAACAGGAACATTCAGTTCTAAAGCCATCGTTTTTAAAGAACGAGATATTTCTGATACTTCAACTTGTCTTGATTCTACTCTTTTATTCCCAGTTGTTACAAGTTGTAAGTAATCAATAACAACAAAACCAAGACCTTCTTTACTACTTGCTAGTCTTCGGCATTTAGCTCTAATCTCAGAGATCGTAATACCAGTATTATCTTCAATATAAATATTTGTCTCAGCTAGTTGCGATAAAGCTTCATTATATCTTTTCCAGTCCTTTTCTTGCATTTGCCCAGTTTGTAATTTATAACCATCAATTTGGCCAACAGAACTAATCATCCGATTAACTAACATATCCGCGGACATTTCTAAGTTAAATATAGCTACTGCTTTTTTGGTGGTGGAGGCAGCATAAGTTGCCATGTTTAAAGCTAAAGCTGTTTTCCCCATCCCAGGTCTAGCTGCCATGATAATTAATTCGCCCCCTTGAAAACCAGTTGATAAGCGATCAAAATCAATAAAACCTGTTTCTAAACCCGTAATAGTTTTTTTATTTTTAGCTAGTTCTTCTAATTTAGCTTGAGCTTTTCTTAATACTTCTTGAATAGGTAAAAAATCCCCGACACTTCTATTTCTTACAACATTTAAGATATTTCTTTCAGCTTTATCTAATAAAGAAGATACATCTTCATTTTCATAAGCATCTAAAATAATATCATTAGTTGTATTAATTAAATTTCTTCTAATAGCATGATCTTTAATTATTTTAATATAAAAATCTAAATTAGCACTATTAACAACGGAATCAATAACATCAGATAAATAATCTAAACCAACAGCATTTAAATGTTTAGTTTTATCTAATTCATTTTTCATCGTAGTTATATCTATAGGTACTTTACTATCATGTAATGACTTTATTGCTTCAAATATATATTTATTTTTTTCATCCAAAAACATATCTAGGTTTACTTCTTCTACTATTTTACTAACACAGTCAGGATCAATAAAAGCAACACCTAAAACACTCATTTCTGCTTCTATATTTTGGGGCATCTTTCTAGCCATAATTCCTCCTATTTCATTAAATTAATATTAATTATACATTTAACTTTCTTATGTAATTCTACTTCTACTTTTGTAATACCTAAAGAACTAATAGGATTATCTATTTTAATCATTTTCTTATCTATTTTATATCCTAATTTAGCTAATTTTTCACTAATTTGTTTACTAGATACTGTTCCAAAGACTCTATCTTGTTCTCCAGTTTTAACAACAAAATCTAAAGTTTTATTTTCTAAACTCTTTTTTATTTCATTAGCTTCTTTAATTCTTTCTTCTTCTTCTAATTTTCTTTGATCTAATTCTTTATCTAAAATATTCTTACTAGTTTTAGATAAGGCAACAGCATAACCATTTTTAATTAAATAATTATTAGCATATCCATCAGATACATTAATAATTTGATCTTTTTTACCTTGAGATTTAACATCTTTTAATAAGATTACTTGCATTATAGACCTCCTTAAAAGTCAAATCTATTATACCATGGTTACCTTTAGATGTAAATTAACGAAAAAAGTATATAAGTGAAGAATAACCTAAAAGATTAAAAAAATCACAATTTTATTATAAAATTGTGACATAACTATAATTCAAAAATAAATTACTGTTTTATTGATACATATTTTTGATTACTTGCATTAATATGTTTTTTATTTGTATAACCTAAAAGACCATTATTTATCAAAGGTTTAATAATTTTCTCTCTAACATATCTTCTTGAATTAATATTAATATAATCTTTTATTTCATTCATCGATTTAGGTGTTACACAATATTCTAATACTAATTTTTTATATTCTGATACTTGACCACCAACTTGACCACCAACTTGACCACCGACTTGACCACCGACTTGACCACCGACTTGACCACTGACTTGATCACTAACTTGACCACCGACTTGACCACCAACTTGACCACCATAAATTACATTTAGATTTTTATAGTAGCCTAATAGATGCCGAAAAGTAGCCGAATAAATTGCTATTTAAAGAAAATAAATATATAATATTACTAGAGGTGAGATAATGTCAAAATGGTATGATAAACCTACAAAACTTTTATCTATTGGTAAAGATATTGATTATGTAATGTGTATAGATGAAAATGGTAGTAGTAGTAATTTAACTTATGTATTAAAACAAATATCAAATGAAAAAGAACTATCAGAAGATGATAAATATTTTACTATTACAGGTTGTATTTTTACAAAAAAACAATATTTAGATTCAAAAAAATTAATTAAAACACTTAAAAATAAATATTGGAATAATGGAGTGTTTTATGATACTAAATTAAATAAAGAAAAAGCAGTTTGTTTTCATTCTAGAGATATAAGAAAACATGACAATTGCTTTAATGATAGTATTATTAATTACAATGAATTTATGATAGATTTATCTAATACTATGAAAGATATTCAATGTAAAATCATTTCGATTAGTATTAATTTATATGAATATTTAAAAAAAGGCTACACCCACAATGTTTATAATGTAGCTTTTGACTTCCTATTAGAAAGATATATTTATGAAACTGAAAATAAGAAAAAAGGTATAATTATGCTTGAAGCAAGAGGGAAAGATGAAGATAAAGAGTTGTTAGAACATATAAG
>CANRDD010000010.1 GCA_947629305.1 uncultured Bacilli bacterium
AATATTTTAACATAAAGATGTATATTCTGTGTATAATTTGATGAGAAAATGACTTTTTGGGTTGCAACCATATATATCGGAATGCAAGAATTAATTTTATTGCTTTACATATTTTACATATTTTTACAAAAAAATAGTATGTGTAATTTCATACTATTAATTTATAAAGATTGATTAAAATTATTTACTTTAATAATTTTTCACTTAAATTATATATTTTCGTAATAGATTTATTTTCTCTTTCTTTATTTAAATTAAATTGCCAAAACCTAAGTAAATGTTCATTATTAATTAATTTTTTAATAGCTTTACATAATTTATATTGATTTCTAACTTTCATTCCATAATGTTTTTTACATACAAAACGAGCATTATATTTTTCAGGTCCTCCATTCCCAGGAATTAATATCATTGGTAATTTCATATCAATACATTCAGTTATAGTTGCTCCCCCAGGCTTTGTGATACAAACATCACTAGCATTAATTAAACTCATTATATCTTTAACAAAACCTAATACTTTAACATTTTTAATATTATTTTTAACAACATAACTTCGACATTTTTCTTCTAATTTTTGATTCTTCCCACTTATAAATATTAAATTAATATTATAATTTTTTTTAACTAAAGCTTTAAAATATTCATAATTAGCTATAGCTCCCGCTGAACCTCCCCCGAAGAATAAATAAGTCTTTCTTTTTAAATCAAAATTAAATTTATAAAATATTTCTTCTTTAGCTTCTAAATTTTGTTTATTTTCTTTTTTAAATGGTAAACCAAATGGATATATTTTATTTTCTTTTATTCCTGATTTTATCATACTTCTTTTTACAACTTCATTAGCTACAATAAAAGCATCTTGATCCTCATGATTCTTTTGCCAAAACTGATGAGCGACATAATCCGTGACAACCGTCATAATTTTGGAATTAATTAAACCAAGTTTATTATAATAAGAAATAACATTACTGCCAAAAAAATGCGTTGAAATAGTTAAATCAGGATTAAATCCTATTATTTCTTCTCTTAAATTTTTATTATCAAAAGCTTTTTTAACAACATCCATTTGATTTATCGTTCCTAATTTATTATTTGTTATATCATAAATAAAACTAAAAGTTAAATTCTTCCGATGATTAATAACATAATCAAAAGCTTTAATACTTACTTTCCCTAATACTTTTGCATATTTAGCTACATCTAATACTTTTATTTCATATTGATTTCTTTCTTTAAAATATTTTTCAATATATTCTGCGATAGATTTATGTCCAGATCCATAAGGAGCATAAATAATTAAAACTTTCTTTTTCATATGTTACCTCTTATAACAAGATTATACTATAATTTTATTATAATAACTATAAATTATTTCTTACAAATTACTCCTATATCATTATTATAATTATTATTTAAATAACTAAAACGATAATTAATAATTGTTATCATACCTATAATTGTTAAATAAAAAAATATAACTCCTCCAAATTTCTTTAATAATCCTTTTACCATTATTATCCCTTCTTTCTGAATTAGATTTTAATACAAATATATGTTCGTGTCAATAATTTATTTTAAAAAATAAAACAATTGTTTGACATTTGACATAATTTATTGTAAAATGAAAATGGAGGTAACAAAATGGAGAAAAAAACATTAACTAAAAGACAAGAAGATATATTAACATTTGTAAAAAAGTATAGTGCTAAACATGGGTTTCCCCCTGCGATAAGAGAAATATGTGCTGGGGTTGGTTTAAATAGTCCTGCCACCGTTTTTGTTCATCTTAAGAACTTAGAAAAAAATGGATATGTTAGAACGACAAATAATAAATTTAGAACAATTGAAATATTGGTGGAAAATGAATATTTAGAAAAAAATGAAGATATTGTCAAGGTTCCTTTACTAGGAAAAATAACAGCTGGAAGTCCTATCACGGCAATTGAAACGCCCAACGAATTTTTTGATCTACCCGCGAGCTTAATTCCTGCGAAAGCAGAAGTATTTACTCTACATGTAAGTGGGAATTCTATGATTAACAAAGGGATTTATGATGGCGATTATGTTATTGTTAAAAGACAAAAGAATGCTAAAAATGGGGATATAGTTGTGGCTATGACGGATGAAGATGAAGTAACACTTAAAACTTTTTATAAAGAAAAAGATCATATAAGATTACAACCTGAAAATGATACCATGGCTCCTTTAATATTTTCTAATATAACTATATTAGGTATAGCTATTGGTTTATATAGACATCTATAAAAGTAATAAAAAATGGCCTTAAAGCCATTTTTTATTTTAAACAAAGAGTTGTATATATTAGAAAAGCAATTAATAATATATAAACTATTGAACCATTAATTTGATCTTTTTTATTCTTTTTACCTTCAATACCAATAGCCATCGTTATTAAATAACCACTGATTAAACCACCTAAATGGGCAGCATTATCAATTCCTGTTGTTAAAAATCCTAAAGCTAAATTTAACACAATAATAGGTATTATTTGTCTTCTTAAGGCATCATTTAAATAAAGCCGGTAATGATAACCAAAATATAATAAAGCTCCCATTAAACCAAAGATAGCCCCACTTGCTCCAGCTGATACACTAGTATTAAAAACACAAGACATTAATGATGCCCCAAGAGCACTACCAAAATAAATAGCTAAAAACCTTTTCTTTCCAAGTAAATTTTCTACTTGTGTTCCAATTATAAATAAGGAATACATATTAACTAATAAATGAATTGTATCAACATGTAAAAAGGCACAAGTTATAAGTCTATATATTTCTCCTAATTTAATTAAAGATGTTTGCATAGCTCCAAATCGAACTAAACCATAGACTAAATTATTTTCACATCTAATACCTCGGTAGATCAAAGGATTATTTCCATTTATAGTATTAATGTATATTAACATTCCCATGAATATTAATATACAAATAGCCATGATTATATATGTAAATATTATTTTTTTAGGAGAAAATATCTTTGCAAATTGTCTATTTTCTTTTTCGGTTTTATTATTAATATCATTAGTTACATTAATAATTAAATTTAAGCCATTTTCTTCATTTATTAAACCATCTTTTAATCCTGGAAAAATACTAATTAAATCACCATTCTTTTTAACATCTTTAATATTATCTACTTTAATCGTATTTATATTATAAAAAGAATTATTTAATTCTATTTTATCTCTTATATCTAAACATATATTTAAAGCATTAACTTTTAAAGATAATGTTTTTTTCTTAATTTGTTTTAAGATATAACGCATTTTAAATAAATCAAATTTTAATTGTTCATCATTAATGATTGTTTGATTAGTTATCCGAATAACTCTATATGGTCCATCTAAATTTTCAAGCCAAATTTCATCTTTAACTCCTTGAACATTGATAGGAACATAATTTTCTTGAGTTACAAAATAATGAACTAAACTCATCATTATTTCATCTGATTTTCTTAATGTTATTAATGACATTAGCATATCTCCTTTTGTTCTTATATTTTACAATAAATCATATATTTAGTAAAGAGGTTAAAAAAATGATAAAATTATCTAATGAAAAAATATTTTTGATATTAACTAATATTATTTTAAGTATAGCTGTTTTAATTTACTATTTTTATTTTCATACTCTATCCTTTAGTTTTTTCTTTATGTTTATGCTTTTAATATTTGCTTTTCTTCTTTATCAAAAATTTAAAAATATTTATACTTATTTTTATTTTTTAATTCAAGTATTTAATTTTTCTTATCTTTTTATTCGTCTTCTAGTTCGTTAAGAAAGTTTTGAAACTCATCTGGCAAAGGACATCTAAATTCTAATAACTTTCCTGTTATAGGATGGTTAAATTTTAAATATTCAGAATGTAAAAATTGGCCAAAGGAAGTAGCCTTTTTTTTATTATAAACAGGATCATTATAAACAGGATGACCTATGTAAGCTAAATGAACTCTTATTTGATGCGTTCTTCCTGTTTCTAAAACTAATCTAATTAATGTATAATTTTTATATTTTTTAATAACGGTAAAATGAGTTCTAGCTTCTTTACCACCGGATGCAACCATCATCTTTTGAAAATTATTTTCATCTCTTTTAATCGGGGCATCAATAAAACCAGATTTAGATGGCAATATTCCTTCTACTAAAGCGACATATTCTCTATGAATCGTTTTATTTTTAAAACCTAAAGAAAGCAGTTCATGAGCTTTTAAACTTTTAGCGACAATCATAAGCCCTGAGGTATCTTTATCTAACCGGTGAACAATTCCTGGGCGAGTATCCCCTGTCTTACTTAAAGATGTATGATATAAAAGACCATTTACTAAAGTATGATTTTTATTTCCAGCCCCAGGATGTACCACTAAGCCAGAGGGTTTATTAATAACCATTAAGTCATCATCTTCATAAACTATAGGTACTTCAATATCTTCCGCTTCTAAATTATTATCCTTAGATATATTTATTTCATAATCTATTTCATCATCTAATTTAACTATATAACTAGGTTTTACTTCTTTGCCATTTACTAAAACTAAACCATCATTAATCATCTTTGTTATAATATTTCTTGAATATAATGTTTCTTCACTTAAATATTTATCTATTCTTATGTTTTCTTTTAAAGCCTTTAACTTCATAACGATCTTCTCCTTTAAATAATGCTAATAAAACTAAACTAAAGCCAAATACTAAACACATATCAGCTAAATTAAAAATCGGAAAATGATAAAAACCTAAATTAAGTTCAATATAATCTATTACATAGCCATTAAATATTCGGTCTAATAAATTTCCAAATAATCCCCCATAAATAAGGGCAAAACCAAAAACAGTCCTTTCTTTATAAAGAAAACTTACTTCATAAATATATAATATACCAAAAGAAGCTATAGCTATTGCTATAAGTAAATATCTTCCTCCATTAAATAAACTCCAAGCTGCCCCATAATTAAATACTTTCGTTATATTAAAAACTGGAGGTATAATAGCTTCAATTTGCCCATAGGAAAAAGAATTATTAATAAATAACTTAATAATTTGATCAAATACAATAAATAAACAGGCTAATATTAAACTCTTTTTTCTCATGCTTTAATCTTATCACAAAAATTAAAACTTGACTAGTATACAATCTGTACCTATTTTTTCAATATCAGTAAATTTAAATATCATTTCATTATTACTAAAATATTTTCGAAATATCTTTTTAGTTTCTGCATATATATTAATTATTTTTCCATCTAAAGATATTTCAACATCAATAATTCTTCCTAAATTATCCCCAGTTTTAACACTAACAACATCTTTACTTTGTAAATCACTTAATAACATAAGTATCACCTAATAAAATTATATTTAAAAATTCTATATTTATTTTAAAGTATTACCCATTTACAATTCTTTTTTCCGCCAACTCTCCTAATAATCTTTTTCTCTTGCATTTGCCTCATTATCGTTTTTATTGTTCGAATTGATTTACCAGTTAGTTTAGCTATTTCTTCTTGTTTTATATTTTCATTATCATTAATAATATTAATAATTGCTTGTTCTTCTATTGTATATTTATTATTTAAAATAACCTTATTATCTTCTTGTTTATAATCTATATACATATACTCATTTTTTAATTCATACTTTGTATCACTAATTAAATTAGCAAAAAATTTTTCTAAAAATATCGTATCTTCAAAAATATTTTTTTCAAAATTATTATAATTTGCTCTAACCAAAGCATTTCTAAAATACCATGAATTTTCTGCAAAAACATCATCATTAACCTTAAAACCAAATGTTCTTAAATATTTTATAATAAATACAGCTGTTGTTCGTGTATTTCCTTCACAAAAAGGATGTACTTGCCATATATTAGATGTAAATCTAGCAATATGTTTAATTGATTCTTCTAAAGATAAATCTTTATATGAAAAATTTCTTTCTTGTTCTAAATCATATTCTAAAGTATCTTTAATGGTTTCATAAGAAGAATATATAACCGTATCATCATTTAAAATCCATTCTTTTTTTGTAAAATTATAATCTCTAATTTTTCCTGCTTCTTCATATATACCTTTAAATAATCTCTCATGAATATTAATTAATTCAAAAATATTAAAATTAAAACTATTTTCACTTAATATTTCAGTTATTCTAACCGAAACTTTATCTGCTTCTTCGCTAGCTTTTTCCATTTTACGATTATTTTCTATTTTATAATATTCATCTATTCTTTTTTTAGCTTCCTTAATATCAATATTACCTTCAATATGTTCTTTCGCAGTATCTATTAGATATTTAGAAGTTTTCAAACCATCAACATCTTGAAGTCCTATGGCTGTTTCCCAAGTTTTAGCTTTTTCGCTCCTTTTAAGTTCCCCTTGTTTAATATATTCCGATAATTCTGTATTCCAATTATTATCCATTTATAAATAATCTCCTTTTAATATACATATATTATATCATTAAAGTGCAAATTTTGCACTTTAAATTTATATTATTGCCCTTTAAAAGAAGTTATTTTATTAAACGTCTTACATTAACTATTGCTGTTTTTTCTATCCTCGATACTTGAGCTTGACTAATTCCTAACATATCGGCTATTTCCATTTGGGTTTTCCCTATAATAAATCTTTCTACTAAAACTTCTTTTTCCCTACTCTTTATTTTTTGCATAGCTTTTCTTAAAGATATTAACATATCTTTATCACTATTTTTATCTTTTATATCCGCGATTTGATCAAACAAATAGATCGTATCTGTTCCATCATTATATATAGGTTCAAATAAACTAGCCGGATCTTTTAAAGAATCTAAAGCATAAGCTATTTGATATTCATCAATATTTAAAGCTTCTTTAATTTCTTTAGCAGTTGCTTCTCTTCCCTCATTTATTAAAAATTGATCTTTAAACTTAATTATTTGATAAGCTAAATCTTTAATACTTCTACTTACTCTTAAAGCGGTATTATCTCTTATATATCTTTTAATTTCGCCAATTATTAAAGGAACAGCATAAGTACTTAATTTCAAATTATAAGATAAATCAAAATTATCTATAGCTTTAATTAACCCTATTACCCCAACTTGAAATAAATCATCTAAATTTAAATTAGTATGATTAAATGATCTTAATATACTTAAAACTAATTTTAAATTACCATTTATTAATTCTTCTTTTGCTGTCTTATCTCCATTTTGATAACGTTTAAATAAAGTAATCATTTCTTCATTACTTAATACTTTTAAATCATTTGTATTAATACCTGTAATATCAACTTTATATTTAGCCATAAAAGTCCTTTCAACCATTATTTTGATAAAAAAAGGACATTTTTATACATTAAAACAAAAGAATAGATTTCTCTATTCAATTTTAATAAGTTAAACTATCAGGATCTAATAAAAAATCAAATATACTCATGGTAATTATGCCATTTTCCGTTCTGGTTCTTTTTACATAATCTTTAACAATTATAATTTTTTTAAAAGAATCATTAATTTTTAAAAGAGGTCTTTCTTCTTGATTAATTTTTTCGGCATTTGGCATACTAAAAGCTGATTGAATATAAATTTTATTATTACCTTTATTGGCAATAAAATCTATCTCTATTTGTTTATAAATATATTCATTTTCTTTTCTTTCATTTAATTCTATTACCCCAACATCAACATGATATCCTCTTCTTCTTAGTTCTAAATATATAACATTTTCCATAATATGTGTTTCTTCATATTGTCTAAAATTAATAAAAGAATTACGAAGTCCTAAATCGCTAAAATAGTACTTATAAGGGGTACTCATATATTTTTTTCCTTTTATATCATATCTTTCGGCTTTTTCAATAATAAAGGCTTCTTCTAAATATTTTAAGTAAGAACTAATTGTTTTAGAATCAATATTTACTCCCGCGGTTGACTGAAAAGTATCGGAAAGTTTTTTGGGGTTAGATAAAGAACCTATACTTGAAGAAATAATTTCAATTAAATTGACTAATTCATCATCATTTTTAATATTATTTCTTTCAACAACATCATTTACATATACATTTTTTTGTTGTTCTTGTAAATAAGCCGTTTTTCTTTCATCACTATGCATAGAAACTACTAAAGGAAGACCTCCATAAGTTATATATTCAACCCAACCATCTAATTTATTTCCTTTATATACGGACATAAATTCATAAAATGAAAGAGGATATACCCTAATTTCTTCACCTCTTCCTCTAAATTCGGTGATAATATCACTTGATAAAAATTTTGAATTACTACCAGTTACATAAATATCAATATTTGCTATACGTAGAAGACCATTTAAAACTCCTTCAAAATTATCAACTAATTGTATTTCATCTAATAATACATAATAAACGTCTTCATCTTTTATTTTTTCTTTAATAAATCCACTTAAATTTCGAGGAAGTAATAGGTCTTCATTATCAGAATCATCTAACGCTACTTTTATAATATGATTATCTTTAACACCTTTTTCTAAAAGATATTCAGAAAATAATGTATTAAGTAAATATGATTTACCACATCTTCTTATACCCGTGATTATTTTTATAAGACCATCATTTTGAGCTTCTATAAGTTTATTTAAGTAATAATCCCGTTTTATTTTCATAATTGACTTTTCCCTTCAATTATTATTTTACACTGTTTTTAGAAAATTAACAAGACTCTATTCCAAAAAAACTCCACTGTGGAGTTTTTTTGGAATAGGATTTCTTTATCCATTTATAAATCTAAACTATTTTCATCTAAAAGAAAATTAAAGATTCCCATAGTCATAATACCATCTTCATTTCTTCTTGGTTTAATATTATTTCGAACAATAATAACCTTCTTAAATGAATCATTAATATTGGTAAGAGAATTAGTTTCTTGCTTTAATTTATTAAGATCATCAATTGAAAAAGCTGATTGAATATAATATTTATTATTTTCTTTAGATGCTATAAAATCTACTTCATAACTTTTTAATACTCTTTTTTTATTTTTATCTATATCATAAACATCTACTATACCTATATCAACAGTATATCCTCGAACTCTTAATTCATTATATATTATATTTTCCATAACATGATTTTCTTCTACTTGGCGAAAATTTAGTCTGGCATTACGTAAACCAATATCTTCAAAATAATATTTATAAGGAGAATTAATATATTTTTTTCTTTTTATATCATATCTTTGAACTTTATTTATTAAAAAAGCATCTGATAAATATTCAATATAACGATTAATAGTTTTATCACTTAATTTTGCTTTTTTGTTACTTGAAAATATTTTAGATAATTTTAATGGATTAGTTAAAGAACCTATATCAGAAGATAAAATATTTAAAAGTTCATCTAATTCTACTTTATTTTTAATATGATGTCTTTCTAAAATATCTGATACATATACTTTATCAAATAATCCTTTTAAATATTCTGTCTTTTTAGAACTATCTTTATAAGATAAAACTAAAGGCATACCTCCATAGTTAAAATATTCATCCCAAGCTTCATCAACTGTTCCTTCATATATTGAAAAAAATTCTTTAAAAGATAATGGATGAACTTGAATTTCATCCCCTCTTCCTCTAAATTCTGTTATTACATCTTTAGATAATAATTTAGAATTAGAACCAGTTACATAAACATCAACATTTCTTATATGTAATAAACTATTTAATACTTCTTCAAAACGATTTAAATATTGTATTTCATCTAAAAAGATATAATACATTTCTTCATCTTTTAAACTACTTTTTAAATAATCAAGTATAATATAAGGATCGCGTAATCTTTCATTAGTTAAATCATCTAAAGCAATAGTTATAATATGATCTTTAGCTATTCCTTTATTTACTAAATATTCATAAAATAAATTAAATAATAAATAGGATTTTCCACATCTACGCGTTCCTGTGATTACCTTAATTAAGCCATTATTTTCACGGGCTATAAGCTGTTCTAAATAATAATCTCTTTTTATTTTTTTCATAAAAGGACACCTTCTATAAAAATTTTATATTTATTTATTTTATTTGTCAAGAACTTTCATTCCGAATTTTTTTGCATTTGCAAAGAATTTCGGAATGAAAGTTCTAACATATTACTTGTTTTATTTTTTATTAAATCCATGTAATTATTTAGCATATTTATCGATATAAAATATATTACTATCATTTTTAATAGGATACTAAAAAAGTATAATAAAAAAAGCTATTCCGAATTTTTTTGCATTTGCAAAGAATTTCGGAATAGGACTAACGCATTACTTGTTTTAATTTTCTTACTACTTTCTTTTCTATTCGTGATATATAAGACTGAGATATTCCTAATATTTCCGCTACTTCTTTTTGGGTATATTCTTTTGTATTATTTAAACCATATCTTAATGTCATTATTTGTTTATCTCTTTTACTTAATGTTTCTATTTCCTTATTTAATAATTCTTTACTTACCTTTTTTTCATATTCATTAGGAACTAAATCATTTTCTGTCCCTAATATATCTTCTAAATGTAATTCATTTCCTTCATTATCATAATTTAAAGCATCTTCTAAACTTATCTCTGTTTTTCTTTTTTTATTCTTCCTTAAAAACATTAATATTTCATTTGAAATACATCTAGAAGCATAAGTAGCTAATTTAATATTTTTATCTATTTTATAGGTATTAATTCCTTTAATTAAACCAATTGATCCAATAGAAACTAAATCTTCAATATCATAAGTTGTATTTTCATACTTCTTAGCTAAAAAGACCACTAAACGGAGATTATGTTCGATCAGTTTATTACGGGCTTCAATATCTCCTTGTTTAGCTTTAATTAAATAAGAAAGTTCTTCCTCTTTTTTTAAAGGAGGTGGTAATTTATCCGTTGCTCCCACAAAAAAGACTTCATTATACTTAAGCATTAACTTTTCAATTAATTTTTTAAACATATATCCTCCATTAATTTATAATTAAGTAAACAATTAATTCCTTCTAAATTAAATTTATCATGACTTAAACCAACTAAATAATTAATAAATTTATGTTCATTTATAATTAAATATTTAATTTGATAACAAGGTATTATACCTGTTTTATTTAAAGCTTTATAAGGAACATAAATAGGATTTTTATTATGAATATAATCTTTTAATAAATAATCTTCAATTAAGATAATATATTTATGGGTTAAAGGATCCTTTAATTTATTACCAGAATCAATAAATCCTTCACAAATTAATTCTTTATTATCTTTAAAAACTATCTTTACTTCATAATTTAAATTATATGTACTAAGCATTTTTTTATGATCAAAATAATATAAAAAGAGAATAATAGGAGCAATAATTAATAAAAGAATATAATTGGGACTTAAACCATCAAAATAAAATACTAATCCTTTATTTTTATAACTAAATTCATTATTTAAATAATATAAAAAACCTCCTAAAGTAATACTAATCATATATAAATATAATATATTATTTAAAGTATATTTTAAATCTTTATATTTAAAAGAAATAAGAAGCATAAAAAGACTAACTAATATTTTAAGAAAAAATAAGATTATTTTGGGAAAAGGAAGAAATAAAAGAATTAAAGAAAGAGAACCAAGAAGGGCACCAAGAAAAAGACGAATTAATTTACAATGTCTTTTTAAAGTTAAAGATACGGTCATTAATATTAAGAAGTCATAGCTAAAGTTTAAAAGAAAAACTAAATCTAAATATATTCTCATAATCTCACCTATTTTAAGCATAACAAAAAAGATACGCACAAATTGTCGTATCTTAGAACTATAAAATTAAAATTTATTCATTATTATTAACCGTAACTACATTATCGTTAAAAAAGTCATATTTTTCATCAAAGAAGCGCCAAATAACTTTAAAGATACTCATAATGGATGTAGCTAAAATCATGCCAATGATACCAAAGAAATGGCCAAAGATTAATAAACCACAGATGATGGTCACAGGATGAAGATTTGTCGCTTTACTCATAACAACTGGTTGTAAAACATAATTTTCCACAAGTTGGACAATAACAGAGACAATTAAAACGGCAATACCTAAGAAAGTACTTTGGGTTAACGCAACAATGGTTGCCATGGCTGCACCTATATAAGGACCAATAAAAGGAATTAAATCGGTTATACCACAGAATAAACCAAAAAGTAATGCTCCTTTTAAACCAACAATACTAAAACCAATTGTATCACAAACAAAGACCATACAAGCTACTAAAAGAGTTCCATTAACACATTTTCTTACTTCTGAGCCAATATTATCTAATAAATTTGCCGCTTCTAATTGATGTTTTTTGGGCATAAGTTTTAAAAAATGGGTTGCCACATTATCAAAATCAAATAACATATATAAACCAATGACTAAACCAAATAGTATCGTACCAATTCCAGAGATAAATCCTGATAAACTATTAACAAGAGTCTGAGGTAAATTAGATGAAATACTTGTTCCATAAGAATTAACCGCGGCTAAGACTGATGCTTTAGCACTTTCTAAATCTAATCCTTCTACATTAAACTTATCAAACATCTTATTTAAAAAATCAGTTATTTTACTTAAAATATTAGGTATTATTTTAATAAGTTCATTTACTTGTTCATATAAAACGGGAATAAATATTTTAAAGAAGATAACAAAGAAGATAATTAAAACTAAATATACTAATAAAGATGCTAATATTCTTGACATTCCTTTTTTGGTTAATTTAGTAACTAAGGGTGAAAATAACCAAGCTATACCAAAACCAATAAATAAAGGTGATAATACTTTTAAAACATTACCAACAAAAATAAATATTCCTAATTTTTGACATATTAATATCGCAATTAAAACAATACTTGTTATAATAGCTAAAAATAATAATTTTAAAATATTTTTAGATAAATGAATTATTTCATTTATACCATCATTATCTATTTTCTTTTTTCCAATCATTTTTGTCTTTCCTCCTATCTAATATTATATATTACTTAAAAAAAAATTAAAGTTTTTTAAATAAAATTAGACAAAAGTAGACATAAAGCAGCTTATTTAAGCTGCTTTATCTCTAACTCTTTCTTGATTCTTATTATTTCTTTCTTTTAATACTAAATGCATTAAATATAATATATATTCTCTTTGAATATAATAATCAATATTTAAAATAATATTTACTAACATATAAATATCTTGATTATTTTTAGCTAATTTTATATTATAAATGATATTATCATCTTTAACTAAAGTTATTAATTTATATATTACATTATTAATTAATTCTTTATTATTAATTCTTTCTTTAAAATAATTATATAAATTAAAATCATTATATAAATCTTTATCTATTACTTCTAAAGAATGACTTTTATCATTATCTTGAATTATTAATTTACCATTAATATAATCTTCTTCTATTAAATTATCTTCTTTTAAAGCATTTTTTAATTCCAAAATAGTAAAATTCATGGTAAAAGAATCTATTTCTTGTAATGTTGTTGGATAAAAACCATGACTAATGGAAAGTTTAGAAATATCAATAAATTTTGTATCTCCTGGTCTTTTTTCTAAACTTAAGAAATATGTTGTTTGCTTCATTTTACCTTCCTCCTTTAAAAGAAGAGATTATTTTATCATAGAATATCGTATTAGTCAAATTTTGTTAACTTAGTGCAGGATAAAATCATAAAAGCGAAGAATGTGATAAAATATCTACGGAAGTAGGTATTTAAATACTGACAAAATTAAAAAAGAACTTGTTTCTAGAACAAATTCTTCGATTTTATGATTTTATCCTGTTTGACCTGTTATTAGCAAATTATCATTTTCTTTTTTTAGGAAAAATACTATATTTTTCCTAAAAAATGACAATTTATTTTAATATATCTGCTAGATATAATTCATCCTTATTATGTTGTTTATATATTTTATATTTTTTTATATTATTAATTAATTTCTTAATATTGTTATTTCCATAATACATTTCTAAAAATTCTGAAGATTGATCATATCTTTTTCCATTATATCTAATATTTTCTTTTGCAAATGCTTTAGGTGATTGATAACTTTTTACTTTTTCATATTTCTTTTCTAAACCTTCATTTAAAATTAAAAGCATTTCTAATTCAGGCTTAGTACAATATTTATATATTTCTTTTACTGATACAATTTCTTTTAAATCTTTAGGAATAACTAATTTATCATTTTGTTTATCTCCAACTCTATATACTTTAACTGGTAAACCATAATGCTTTAATAATAGGATTATTTAATTGTCTAACTGGATATACCCTCCGACCAATTAAATCATCTTTTGTAAAACAAAAAGCATTTGCGTTTAATAAAAGATTTAATAGTACTTCTTCATTTTGACCTTCACACAAAAGCAGTATTCTCATTCCATTAATTCCTTTTTAAAATTCATTAAAGCATCATAACTAACATTAGTATTAAATTCATTTTGATAAAATTTATTACTTTTAGATAACTCTGATCTTAATTTATAATCATTATGCATATTTTCTAATATAATTGCTTTATCATATTTACAAATATAAATATTATCTTTTCTTCCAAATAAATCAAGTATTTCACAATAATGAGTTGTAAAAATTAATGTAGCATTATTTTTATTAACTGATTTATCTTTATAAAGACTAACTAAGTTTTCCACTAAAATTTTATGAAAATGATTTTCAATTTCATCAACTATTAAATCACAACCTGTTTTTAAAGAATAAACTACAAATGTAAATAAACCAAAGCCCTTCGTGGTTCCACTTGATAATATTTCATATAATTCATTGTTTGATACTTCTTTTGTTAAACCATTAGTATAAATAATTTTATATTTATTTTCATTTATCATTTTTATATTATCTAAATGTTCATCAAACATTTTTAATAAAGAAGTAATAAGAGCTAAATTATTATCTAAAAGTTTATATATATTAAATGATTGATTATAATTTCTATACATATAATCATCACTAGAACAATATATACCTCTTAAAGAAATATCTTTTAATAATAAATATATCATTGAAGTATCTTCTGGTAATTCAATATCTAAATTTACTTCTGTAAATTTTTCATAATTAAATAAATCTCTAACATGAGCTTTTTTATATTCTCTTTTATATAATTTTTCCCTTTTAAAAAAGATAGATAGATTACCTACAGAATTAGTATTTTTAGATAATTCTGTTAAATAACGATAAATAGATCCATTATGATAAAAAGTTATATCTAATTCTAATGGTTTATCTATAAATTTAAAAATATTTTTAGATTGATCAATTCTAAAGTTAGAGAAAATATCATATATTACCGACAATAATTCAACAACAGTTGTTTTTCCTGAGGCATTTTTACCAATTATACCTAAAGTACTAAAAACATATAAATTATCAGCAATTTTTTCTAATTCAAATTCTTTATCTTCAGCACTTTTATTACCAGTTGGAACAAATGATATTGTAAAATTTTTATTACATAACTTAAAATTATTAGCTACAACTTTTAATAATTTCATTTTCATCTCCCCTTCTAATATATTTAAATTATAACATATACAATTTACAAAAAAACATATTTTTTGTTCTTTTTTGTAAATTTATTACTTATAATAACCTTTTTTTAATAAAAATCAATAATTCTTTAATATTATATGTAAAGTTTTTTAGATAATAATTATAAAAATAAGAAAGCTTTTGCTTTCTTATTGATGATTTATTTTTAAATTATGAATATATTCTAAAAATTCTTCTTGACTTAAAGTAATGGTTTCATCTTTTCCATAATTTCGATAACTAATTAAATTACCATCTACTTCTTTTTGCCCTATTATAACCGTGATAGGATTTTTATTAATAACACTTTCTCTTAAACGATAACTTAATTTTTCTTCTCGATCATCTAAATTAACACGATAATCATTTGCTATTAATAAATCTTTAATTTTATTAGCATATTCTAAATGATATTCATTATTAACTGGTATTATATCAACTTGAACAGGACTAAGCCAGAAAGGAAGAGCTCCTTTTGTTTCTTCTAAATAATAAGCCATGAAACGATCAATACTACCAAAGACGGCACGATGAAGAACAACTGGTGTTTTTTTACTTCCATCTTTATCAACATATGTTAAATTAAATTTCATTGGCAGACAAAAATCTAATTGACAAGTAGATAAAGTATATTCATTACCCACGGCTGGTTTAACTTGAACATCAAGCTTAGGTCCATAGAAGGCTGCTTCCCCAATTTTTTCCACATATTCAATTCCAATATCTTTTAAAACTTGTCTTAACTTATCTTCAGCTTTATTCCACATATCATCATCAGGATAATATTTAACTTTATCAGCGGAATCTCTTAAAGATAATTCAAACCGATAATTGGTAATATGCATTTCTTTATAAACATCTAATATTAAATTAACTACTTCTTTAAATTGGTCTTCTATTTGTTCAGGGGTAACAAATATATGGGCATCATTTTGACAAAATGTTCTTACTCTTTCAATTCCTTTTAAAGCTCCACTTGCTTCAAACCGGCAATCTCTTGCTACTTCCCCAATTCTAATTGGTAAATCTTTATAAGAATGAATACTATTAGCATAAACCATCATATGATGAGGACAATTCATTGGTCTTAAAACAAATTCTTCTCCTTCAACTTCCATCTTTGGAAACATATTATCTTTATAATGATCCCAATGTCCAGATGTTTTATAAAGTTCCACATTACCTAAAGGTGGTGTTAATACATGTTTATAACCTAATTTCTTTTCTTTACCCTTAATATAATTTTCTAATTCTTCCCAAATAATATAGCCATTAGGTAAATAAATTGGTAAACCTTTCCCTACTAAATCAGAAGTCATAAATATTCCTAAATCTTTTCCTAGTTTACGATGATCTCTCATTTTTGCTTCTTCTAATTCTTGTAAATGTTCATTTAACTTTTCTTCTGTATCAAAACATATTCCATATATTCTTTGTAACATATGATTTTTAGCATCATTTTTCCAATAAGCTCCACTTACTTTAAGTAATTTAAAATATTTTAATTCTTTAACACTTTCAACATGAGGACCTCGGCATAAATCCGTAAAATCACCTTGGGTATAACAACTAATCACGGTGTCATCACTCATTCTATTTATTAAATCAACTTTATATGGATCACTACCAAATTTATTTAAAGCTTCTTCTCTTGTTAATTCTTCTCGGTAGATTCTTTTCCCATCCTTAGCTATTTTTTTCATTTCTTTTTCTATTTTTTCTAAATCAGCTTCGGTAATTTTTGTTTCTCCTAGATCAATATCATAATAAAAACCTTCTTCAATAACAGGTCCTACCCAAAATTTAGCTTCGGGATATAAATGTTTAACAGCTTGCGCTAATAAATGGGCACAACTATGATTCATTACACTTAATTTTTCATCTTCTTTAATATTTATCATTTTCTTTCCTCCTATATATACACAATTACTTCAATATCTTTATCAATTAATTTTTTAAATTCATCTTTTAAGGCTGGGCTACCCACGATAGATCCATAGTGAATCGGAATAACCTTTTTAGGTTTAATCATATTTATATAATGAGCAGCTTCCTTATAATCCATCGTATAATAACCTCCAATAGGAACAAAACAGACATCAGTTTTAACCTCTTTGGCTTCTTCAGTTACATCTGTATCTCCCATGATATAATATTTCGTATGATCTATTTCAATTAAATAACCAACATAACCAGCTTCTTTAGGATGAAAACCTTTATCTATATTATAAGCTGGAATTGTTTTAAAAGAAAAATCTTTCCAATGATATTCTTTATTTTCATCTACAACAAAATAATTATATGTTATTTTTATTATTTTTTCTTCTAAACATTTAGGTATAATTAATTTTGTATCTTCTTTCATTATCTTTTTTAAAGAATCTTCATCATAGTGATCATAATGATCATGAGTTATAAATATATAATCAGCATCATGATAATCTTTATTTATTTTATATGGATCAAAATAAATAACTTTTTCTTTAGTTAATTTAATAGCTGATTGGGTAAATACTTCTATTTGCAATTTTATCACTTCCTTTAAATAAAAAATAAGAATGGCTTCTTAAGGAGTCTATTTATAAGACGGTACCATCCTTATTTACTTAATTTAGCTAACGGTTTTACCCGAGATTTATTAATCCACTTTGGCAAAAGGAGTAACTTTTAAATTATTTATTAGTTTGCACCAAACCACTAACTCTCTAAGAAAATAAATTTTAAAAATCATGTCTTTTCCCTTGTTTTCATACTAATATTATCATAATTTAGAAAATAATTCAAATAATTTTATTCTTTATTTAATAACCAATCAACAACATAAATTTTAGTTATTCCATCATAATCAGCTTCTAAATCCATATCATAAGTTATTAAATACTTTGGATAATGATCACCTGTTTTTTGCAAAGCCCTTAATTCTCTTTCTAAAACTTTATCATCTCGAACAGATAAAGCAACTTGAAAATACTTTAATTCATCTCTACTTTGGGCAACAAAATCTACTTCTAAATCATCTACTTTTCCAACATATACTTTATATCCTCTTCTTAATAATTCTAAATAAACAATATTTTCTAAAATATGTCCCATATCACTATCGGCTTTTTTTCCTAATAAATAACTTCTTAATCCTTGATCAACAACATAATATTTATAATCTCTAGCAAGTAAATTTTTTCCTTTCACATCAAATCTTTCTGCTTTATAAATTAAAAAACTTTCGATAAAAGCCGAGATATAATTTTCAACCGTATGATTACTTGTCGGTATTCCTTTACTAGTTAATGTATCACTAATTCTTTTTGTAGATATAGGACTTCCTATACTATCAAAAATAAATTTTAAAACATTTTCTAAAAGCATTTTATCCTTTATATTATTTCTAGTTATAATATCTTTATATACTATGGTACTAAATATTCCTTCTAAATAAGTATCTAAATCTTTTGGTTCTTCTTGAATTATAGCAATATTTCCAGGCATTCCTCCATATTTCATGTAATCTAAAAAATATTCATAACGACTTTTATTTCCATCATTAAAAGCACTTAAATATTCTTTAAATGATAAAGGTAATAATTTTATTTCAACATATCTTCCAGATAATAATGTTGCTAGTTCTCCTGATAAAAGAAAAGCATTAGAACCAGTGATATAAACATCAACATTTTTCTTTATATATAAACTATCAACAGCTTTTTGAAACATAGGAACATTTTGAACTTCATCTAAAAAAATATAATATTGCTTTTTAGAATCGATTTGTTTATTAACATAATTATATAATTCTTTATAATTATTAAAATTATAATCAGCATCTTCTAAATTTATATTGATAATTTGTTTATCCTTTATCCCTATTTCTTTTAAGTAATTTATAAATAAAGAAAATAAAGTAGATTTACCACATCTTCTTATTCCTGTAACTACTTTAATTAAATCCTTATCTTTAAATCTCTTTAATTGTTCAAGATATTCTGTTCTTTCAATCATATTTTCCATTTAATATCACCTTATTAACAAGTATATATTAATTAAATGATAATGTCAAGTTTTAGAAAAATATTTCCAAAACTTGTATATTTTACTAACTTTTGGAAATATTTATTATTTTGTTAACCAATTAGCTATATCCACGATTTGAATCCCTTCATACCTAAAATCATCATGTTTAGTTCGAGCTATTAATACTTTAGGATAAGCATCTTTTATTTTTAACAAAGGATCTACTTCTCTTTTAAATGTCTCATTATCAAAATCACTACCTATATCATCCGCGACTTGAATATATATTTTTTCATTTCTTTTCATAGCTACAAAATCAATTTCTTTTTCATATAATACCCCAACATATACTTCATAACCTCTTCTAATTAATTCCATAGCAACAATATTTTCATATATATGCCCATAATTCATATTTTTAGTTCCTTCTAAAGCATATTTTACTGCATAATCAGATAAATAATATTTAGCTTGAGTTACTAAACATTTTTTATTTTTAATATCATATCTTCTAACTTTATAAAAAGCAAAAGATTCACATAAATATTTAATATAAGATCCAACTGTTTTATCATTAGTATCCGTTTTAAAACTATTTAAAGTATCAGTAATACTTCTAATAGAAGTAATTTTAGCAACATTATCTATTAAAAAATCACTAATACTATCTAATAAAGAAATATTTTGAATTTTATTTCTTTGAACTATATCTCTAACAATCATTGTTTTATAAACATCAGCAATATAATTATATTTTTTTTCTAATTCATTATATAAATACGATCCAGATAATCCCCCTTCTAAAACATAACGATCAAAATTATCATAATTATTTTCTAAATTATAATATTCTAAAAATTCTTGATAAGAAAAAGGATATACTTCAATACTATATGTTCTACCTGTAAATAAAGTAGCTAAATTACTTGATAAAAGAAAAGCATTAGATTCTGTTATATAAATATCATATTTTCCTTCGGCATGAAAATTATTTATAGCTTTTTCAAAATTATGACACATTTGAACTTCATCGATCATAAGAAAATTATTTTTATTTGAATCATATAAATTAGATACATATTTTATTAATTCTTTATATTCTTTTAAATGATCATATTTATCTAAATTATAATCAATATAAATAATATTAGCCTTAGAATCATCATTTTTAACATAATCTATAAACATATTTAGTAATAAAGATTTACCACTTCTTCTAACACCCGTTATAACTTTAATATCTGGTGTTCCCATGACTGATATAATATCATTTAAATACTTTCTCTTAATTATTTTCAAAACTATTCACCCAACAATATTATAGCAATTCATTTTGCGAAATGGATATTATTTATTTAAAAAGAAATAATTGATATCAACAAATACTTGTTCTTTATTATATTCTTTAAATATTTCAGTTGCCATATCTTTATATACAATACTATATATTTCTTTATATCCTACTTTATATAAAAAATTAATTGATTCATTTAAACCATAATATCCTTTTGTTAAAGGATCTTTTTCTCCCATTAAAACTAATATTTTAATATTAGGAGATATATTTTGATATCTTTTTAAATTAGTTACTTCTTTATAACAAGAAAGAATAGTACTAATACTAATATTACGATATTTAATATTAGCTAAAGAATCATTACGAAAATTTTCTATTTCTTCTTTTTTTGTACATAAATAATCATCTTTATCTAAAGATACATAACTATCTAAAGTATCACTATATTTATTTTTATTAAATACTTTAGCCATTTTTAAACCAGCATTTATCTCACCTATATTTATATAATTTAAACTACTAAAAATTACTTTTTTATATTGATTACTATTTTTACTTAAAAATAATTGAGCAATAATAGTACCAAAGCTATGGGCATATAAATATAAATCTAAATTAGGAAAACGCGTTTTTATTAAATTAAGAAGATATTCTTCATCATTTAATAATTCATCCATTGAAGCTATATAACCAATTGGGTATTTATCTGAGATTGATTTACCATGACCTCTTAAATCCGCGATAACAACATTAAAGTTATTAGCATTAAGCCAAGATATTAATTCTTGATAACGTAATTTATGATCTCTTAAGCCATGAATAATATGGACAACTGCCCTTGGATTATTAACTTCATAAATATCAACAGATAAATAAAGAGAATCAAAAGATTTTAAAGCCATTACTGCCACTAGTTATCACCTTCTTTAAACCATAATTTACTAATATTTAAGCTCGTTGACTCCGGTAAAGGACTAGGTAATTTTAATTTTACTAAAATCGGTAGTCTTAAACCAACCCCAAAAATCATCATTGTTCCTGGATTAATGGTTTTTAATTTTTCAATTGTTTCTTCAGTAACATTAGTACTAATACTTTTAACTATTTCTAAATCTTTAGGATGAAAGACTCTAAAAACTAAAAAGTTTGAACATTGAGATAAAGCTGTCTGGGATAATTCACTTGGTCTTTGCGTAATAAAAGTTAAAAGCATCCCATATTTTCTTCCTTCTTTAGTTATTCGATCAAATATATTATAACCAATTATATCTATATCAATATCATTTTGAACATATCTATGAGCTTCTTCTAAAATAACATTGATCGAATAAGTTCCTCTTGGTTTTAAACTAGTTGTAAAATTAAAAAATAATTTAGCATATAATTTAGTTAATATTTTCGCAAAACGATCATCAACATTACTTAAATTAATATTAATTAATTGAACCTTTTCTCCTAAAGATGTTAAGAAAAATTCCTGAACAAATTGTTCTTTTGTTAAATAATAATCATATTTAAAGATAACTTTATAATCACTATTAATAATATTAGCTAATCTTGATTTTAAAATATTATTCTTTTCATAAGATAAATCACTATTATATGTTCCTTCACTAATTAAAGCAAATTCTAAAGCATAATATAAATCTTCTAAAGAATAAACTAAATTATCTGGAATAATTAAATTATCTATATCTACTTTACTAAATTGTTGTAAAAATTCGATTACTTCATGAATAGCATTTATTTTTCCTTGTTCATCTATATGTAAACATTGTCTTAAGGTTCTATTATAACCAGGTTGTTTAATAATCGATTCTAAATTTAATGTTTCGGTATTATAATTAGTAAGTAAAGCTATAACTTGATCTCGGCACTGACTAGGACTATTACCAGATGAAAAGATATCTAATAAACATTTAGCTATAATATCATTTTTATAATCAAGAGCTTTAGGACTATTACTTTTAAATATTTTAACTAATTGTAATGTTTTTTCTAAAACAGGGATTTGGGATGGTGTATCAATGGATAAAAGAATTGCTAAATCATCACTATCTAAAAAATAAACAGGGAATTTTAAAATATTTTGTTTATTATCATCTATATTTGTTCCATAAGATTTAAAATTTAAACCCTTTGGCATATTAGGAAAGGTATTAACATATTCACCATAGGCATCGAATAAGACAAAATGAGCATCATAAGGTTTATATTTATTTTCAATAAATAAGTTTTGAAGGATTCTAGCAACCCCACAAGACTTACCTGCCCCAGTGTTACCTATGATAGCACTATGATTTGCAAAAAAACTATTTAAAGAAATAGATACTTCAAAATCATCATAAACAGTTGATGTTCCCACTAAAAGACGATTTTTCTTTAATTCTTTTTGGCCAAGTAATATTTCTAATTCATCTTTATGAATACTTCTAGCTTTAACATTTCCTGTTGGTTTTTTATTTAAGCCTGGATAAAATTCTTCATTTACAATATTACCAACTAAAACTACTTTGATAATATCCTCATCCATAAAAATAATTTCCCCGACAAACTTATTATTTTCTTCTTCAAAAATAACATGACTATTCATTAGATTTGTTTTAGTTTCATGAATATCATTTTGTAAATATAACATATTACCTTCTAATTTGAGAATTTTGCCAAACATAAAACCACCTTCTATTCTTTTTTATTCTTATTTATATTCATCTAATAATCTTTTATGGATTCCAGGTTCCACAATATTAATGGCATTAATAGCATTTTCTAAACTAGCTTTAAAATTACCTTTATAAAATAAATTTTCAGCTTTAACTAAACCAAATTCAACATCTTTATTTGTAACTCTATATCTATTACCATAAACCATAGCCATCTCTGCCATTCTTGCTGTTTTAATTGTTTCATTAATTGTATTATATACTTTTAAAACTAAATCTCTAGCATTATCTACTCTGGTATTTAATATTTTAATAGAAATAGGTCTTTTATCTAATTCTTTAATCATTTCTTCAATAGCTTCCATGGCTTCACTTAATTCCACATAATAATTTTTAGGAACAACTGGTAATTTATAAGAACGCATCTTTTCTTTAGTTTGAAATAATATTTTCTTTATTTCATCTAATTGTTCTCGAGCTCTTTGTTCATTTTCTTTTAATGATCCTAAATTTCTTAATGCTCCATTTAATTTTTCTTCTGATTTAACTAATTTACTATTAATTATTTCCATTTCTCTAGCTAATTTAGAATAAGCTAAAACATGACTTCGAGCCACATCAACAATATGATCATAACTACTTCTAATTTCTAATATTTCTTTTTTAATATCTTCTACAACTGTTACTTCATCATCATTAATATCATAACTATATCTAATATCACCAAGTTTTCGATATAATTCATTATTTATTTTTTCTAACTTAGTTACTTTAATTAATATACTTCTAGCAAAATCTTCATATATTCTTTTACTAATCTTTTCTTTTTCAAAATCATTATATAAAGAATCAAAATAATCTAACATTGTTTTAAGTTCAAATAAAGAATCTTCTAAATTTAAAACATTTAATCTTTGAAATATATCTAATATTTTTTTATTAGCTTCTTCTATATTAAAATCAATATTTAAATAATCTAAATTATAGCCTTCTTTCATCATTCTATCCGCTATTTTCTTAATATCTTCTTGTTTCTTAGGAATTAAATTTTGACCTAAAGCCACGATTGGTCTTGTTTCTTCAATAACAACTTTTAAATTCTTAACAATATCATCAATAGCTCTAACTACTTTACCTACTTCAGTATAAGAATTTTGTTCCATCATATTTTCAAAAGCTACGAATAATTTATCTACATTTTCAAATTGTAATTCAATAGGAACTTTAACAATAGCAAATTCTTCTTCATGTTCATGATATTCACTTTCAATAGCTCTATATTCTGCTTTTAACTTAGTTATTGTTTCTCGATTCTTTTCTTCACTTAAAGTTATTTCTTTTATTTCACTAAGTAAAAAATCAGCTTTAGTTTTTAAAGAGTTTAATTCAAAATCTGTTTTAATAATTAAATTCTTTAAATCTTTATATTCTCCTAGATCAAATAATTCATCTATTTCATTAATACTATCGGTTATTTTAGGCATATCTTTATCTCTAATATCTTGAAACCTTTTTTGCCAGTCTTCAAACTTTGCTTTCATTTCATCATTATTAACTAAAGCTTCTACTTTATTTAATTCAGATAACATACTAGCAGATATAACTAAGTTTTTTTCTTTTTCTAATTCTGTTATTTCTTTCTTTAATTTATCTTTTTCTTTTTTACTAAGTAATGTTAAAACAATCACAATCGCTATGACTGTGAAAATATAATAAGCAACCGCGATTAATAAAAACGTTGTTCTTCCCATATCTTAACACCTTACTATAATTATTCTAACATATTTATCTTACTTTTAAAATATAAATAATTTAAAAAAATAATATTATTGTAAATAAAAACTTAACTTATTTCTCTATAGTTAAGTTATAATTTATAAAAATTAGTTTTTAATAATTACTATTTATTTTATTTATGGTAATTGTATAGCTTGAGATATAAAAATAACTGTACAGAAATGTTCAAATGTAACAGAAAATGAACCATCTAGTTCATTATTAAATTCTGCCCTATCCCAAGTACCGTCAACTTTTTGATAATATACTCCAGCTATATTACCTAGATCACTAATAAAAGTTACAGTAATAGGAGAATCAAGGGAAGTACCATCACCATTTGTTAAATCTATATCAAAAATATCGGATATTGCTGCTTGATTAGATAATATGGCAGAATATAAATCAGGATTATCTTCTGATAAATTAAAATTCATAAAATCAGATATAATACTATTTATGGTTTCCCCAGCCTCAGGTTCACATGGACTAAGTGTTACATCAACTTCTTCTCCAGCTGCATTCATAGGTGATCCCACAATAGTAGGAAATGGGTAATAAGGGTCTTCAAAAATTCCTAGCTTTTGTATATCTACTTTACAACTTATATTACCCGTTACATTCTTTGCTGTAAGTGTTGCATTATTATTACTTAATTCACATTGTCCTTCTGTAACTTTGGCTTTTGTTAAGTCATATCCTTCATCCGCGGTTAAAGTAAAAATAGCATCACTTCCTGATACTACAGTCTTAGGACTTTGATCTACATGACCTCCTGTTACTTCCAC
>CANRDD010000011.1 GCA_947629305.1 uncultured Bacilli bacterium
TACAAATGAGTGTGCCTTTAAGTTTTTTATAACTTATATTATAGAGCACGGAACCTTATCTTTGGTAAACAATTTCTTTGTTTCAGAATTAGAGATTATCAGTCAATGCTTCAACTTAATCTTTTTTTAGTTATTATAAAACTTAAATTTTGTGTTTTTCACAAAATCATTTTTGTGTGTTATTTTTTCATATTTTATTTTCAACCTTATCACTTTAAGTAATTAAAGCATATTTTTTTAAAAAATAATTCTTACTTCCAAAATTTTTTTATGTTAAAATTAAATTAATTAAGGAGAATAAAATGACAAAATTTAAAGTAAATGAATATGTTTTATATAAAAAAGATATTTGTATAATTAAAGATATTAAAATTAATAAAATAAATAATAAAGAATATTATATTTTAGAATTAGTAGAAGATAAATCTTTAACTATTGATGTACCAACTGATAATAAAATGGGTTATTTAAAGAAAATAATTAGTCAAGAAGAAGCTAATAATTTAATTAATAATATTCCTAATATTAATATAATAGAAAATATTGATGATAAAAATATAGAAAAAATATATAAAGAATTATTAAATCGGGGTAATCATGATGATTTAGTTAAAATAATTAAAACAACATATTTAAGAAATGAAAATAGAAAAAATAATAATAAAAAGATAAGTGAAAAAGATTTAAATTATTTTAAACAAGCTGAAAAATATTTATACAATGAATTAGCGGTTTGTTTTAAAATGGATTTTAATGAATGTAAAGATTATATAATTAATAAAGTTAAAGAATTAGTTTAATTTATTTCTTTATTCTTTTTTTTAATTGGCAATTTTCTTCATAAAGTTTTAAAGCATAATTAAAGTTTTTAGTATTTAGACGATCTAAACTATTATATTTAAATATTAATATTATTAAAAGTATTAAAATTATTATTAATATTAAAAATAATAGCATCTTTCATCACCTTTAAATTATTTTAACATAAGAAAAATAAAAATAATATAAAAATATGGTATTTTTAAACTACATACTAATTTTTTAATAAATGGGAAAATTAGTATGGGTGAAGTTAATGTGACATATAATAGTCAAAGATTTGATTTTAATAAGAATATAAAGGAGATTATTGCTAAAAATATTCGAAAATATAGGAAAGAAAAAGGATATACCCAAGAACAACTAGCAAATTATATTGATCGATCAAATGAATTTATTCGCCGAATAGAAACAGATTATACCAGAGGTATTTCTTTAGAAACTTTATATAGAATGAGTGTTGTTTTAGAACATCCAATGGGAGATTTTTTTAATGAAGAATAGACTAGATTAATTCTAGTTTTTTTCTTTACACTTATTTATAATTTTGTTATAATAACTTTAGTTATTTGTAGGTGACAATATGAAAAAGATAATATATATTATAATTATTCTTTTTAGTTTTATGCTTTTAAATGAAAATGTTAAAGCTTTAGATATTAATGTTATAGAAAATAGGGATTTTATGCCTTTAATTATGAAAACTACATCCGCGAGTGATACAGCTTGTAGGTCTTTACTTGGTGATCCTATAGATAATACTACACCTGCATATTGGATTCAATTTGCCTTAAATATAATGAAATATGTAGCTATTATTGCTTTATTAGTTTTAAGTACTAGTGATTTTTTTCAAGCGGTTGTCCAAAGTGATAAAGATGCCATGAAAAAAGCTATTACGAAGACAGGTAAAAGGTTTCTATATGCTATTATGATCTTCTTTTTACCTATTATTATTAATGTTTTAATGAAGCTTTTAGGAGCATATGGCACATGCAATATTGGATAGAAGGTGAATAACAATGTTTAGTATAATGGAGAGAATATGGGGGATATTTTTATATTTAGATGGTGTTATTTACGATTTAGTTGATTGGGTTTACCAAATATTTATTTCTTTATCTGAACTAAATTTATTTGATGATGCTGATTATAATAGAATTGTTGGGAGAATTTATATTGTTCTTGGTGTTTTCATGCTTTTTGTTTTAGCTTATTCTCTTTTAAAAGCTGTGATTAATCCCGATGAATTTGCCAAAGGGGAAGCATCATTTCCTAATTTAATAAAAAATGTTGTTATTTCTTTAATTATTATAGCTGTTTTACCTACAGTATTTACTTATGCTTATAATATTCAAAATGCTATTTTAAAGCAAGGAACTATTCCTCAGTTAATATTTGGAAATAGTAATGCATCCGACATTGATGGAGGAGGAGCAACCATGGCTTATTGGACATTTAGAGCTTTCTTTAATCCAGATCCTAGTGTTTGTCAAAAAAATGGGATTGATGCAACAACTTTTGATGGTTTAACTAATTGTGCTGAACAAATTGATGCTAATGCTTCGGTTTTAGAAAAAATAGGGGATTGGTTTAATATGACCGAAATACAAAGTTTAAAAGATTTTTATGCTATGGCTGAAGAATATGCAAATAATCATGATTCAAATTGGTGGTCATTTACCCGATTTACCGCCTTTTCGGAAGCTGTTGACCGAGGCGATATTCGTTATGTATTTGGTATTTCTACCTTAGTTGGTATTGCCATGTTTTTAATTCTTTTAACTTATTGTATATCACTTGCTCTTCGAGCTATAAAATTAATGGTTTTTCAAATTATTGCTCCTATTCCTGTTATATGTAGAATTATGCCAGGTGATAAAAAGAAAGTTTTTGATAATTGGGTTAAACAAATAGTTGGAACATTTTTAGATGTCTTTTTAAGAATAGCTATTTTATATTTAGGTGTCTTTTTAATTCAAGTAATTTGTGAAAAATTAGGACATGGAGGAGCTTCTTTGGCTGGTTTAGGAGTATTCCAAAAATTATTTGCTGTTGCTTTCTTAATTATTGGTGTTCTTATGTTTGTTAGACAAGCACCAGGAATGTTAAAAGATTTATTTGGCTTTGATTTAGGTGGAGGTACATTAAATCCATTTAAGATATTTAATGATGCAGTTGGTTCCTCAGCAATATTAGCTTCACCAGCAGTTGGTTTAGTTCAAGGTATTCGAAATTATCGAAGAACTCGGGCAGATGGAAAATCAGTTGGAAAATCTTTACTTTCTGCAATGGGTGGAGCTGGCTCTGCCGCGGCAAGGATGGCTTGGAACTCTCGAAATGCTCATAATTGGCATGAGGCGAGCGAAGCAGCTGGCCGAAGTACAAGAGGAGCTGAAGCCCAACGAAGTTACCGAGCAGAATATGCTAGAAAACATCCTGGAGAAAGTACTTTAATGGCTCATGCTAGGGATCGTTTTGATTGGTTAATCGGTAAAAGTGCGGAACAATATGATGGTATTATTAAGGCTGCTGATTCAGTAAATAGTGCGAATGATAATTTTAGAGCAGCTGCTAAGAAACAATGGGATAAGCATTCTACCGACAGTGATTTATTATTTGCAATGTCAACTGTAGATGCTAATGGAAATCTTGAATATGATGAGAATGGCCATGTTAAAGGTAATAGCTTTAAGGGTGTTGGGGCTGATAGAATGGCTGAATTTTATCAAGACTATCGTTCAAGAGGAATGTCTGCCTCAGCTATTTCAGAAGATATTAAGGCAAGAAGAACGGCTCATCAAAAAACAGATTATGAAGCTATAGCTAGAAAAAATATAGGTGAGTTTGGAGAAGAACAAATTAAAGCTATAGATATAAATAATTTTGCTAAGAAAAATGATGCGGGAGAAATTTATGATTACGATGATGCTGCATATCAAAAGGAAATAGCTAGACAACGTGAATTACATGAAAATAAAATTATGGAAGAAGCTTCAAGATTAAGATTGAATGAGGCTACAAGAATATCACAATTAGATTCAATGTATGCTCAAATGGAAAAATTTAATGTTACCCAAATTGCAGACATAGCGATGGAAGAAAATGTTGCTAATCGTCATGTAGGATCTATTACAGCATCAGATTTATATGAAACTAATCAATTAGGACATGTATTAGAAGATAGTATAACTTCTTCAGGCTTAGCTTCAAGAAATAAAGATGGTCAAGTTGTTATGAGTGATCCTGCAAAATTTGATCCTAACAACCCTGAAAAAGCCAATGTTGTTCTTGATCATAATAACTTAGCGAAGAGTATGGATGATATGGCAGGAGCTGCAGCGAATATTAAGAATGATGCTATTTTGGCAAAACAATCTTTCTTAGAAAAAAATCCAGATAACCATGGCGGTGGCCATCATTAGGAAAGGAGAATAAAAAGGAATGAATAATAATTATTTGATACCAGCTAATAGTAAAAAATCACAATTAATATTAGGTTTTTTTACCCCGCTTGATTTAATTCTATTTGGATCAGGTTGTGCGATAACAATAATCTTATTAATTGTCCTTCAAAATGCTACTTTTGGTGAATTAATTCTCATCATAATGCCAGCTTTAATAACCGGATTCTTGGTTATGCCTGTGATGTATTATCATAATGTTTTACAGTTTATAACAAATATTTTAATGTATATGAATAATCCGAAGAGGTATTATTGGAGAGGATGGTGTATATACGATGACGAAACTAAATAGCAATACCAAAATAAGTGGAGGACCTTTCACGGAAAATTGGCTTCCAATTAGACAAATATTAAATGGAATGATTCAAACTGATGATGGATCATATGTTACAGGAGTAAAAGTATATCCGAAAAATATCTTTATTCTAGATCAAGGAGCTCAAAATGCTACAATATATAATATAAGAAATTTATATAATAGTATTGATTTTGAATTTTGGCTTCTTATTGCTGATCGTCCTGTTGATATAGATGTTTATTTATCAGAATTACAACTTAGATATAATAATGCAACTGATGGAGCTATTAGAAAAATAATAATGCAAGATATTAATAAAGCTAATATGTTTATGAGTAATGAGTATAATGTTGTTGATACAGAATATTATATTTTATTTAAAGAAAAAAGAATGGAAATTGTGCAAAAGAAATTACATAATTTAATAAGTGGTTTAGCAACAGCAGGTTTACAATCAACACAAACTTCTAACAATGATTTAAGAATGATATTAGATAACTTTTTAAATGGTGGAGAACAAACCACTTTTGGGACGGTGATGTAACATGGCATTAAAAAGTGAAATTGCCCCGAAGGGAATGGAATTTAAACCAACGGAATTTGTTTTAGGTGGAAAATATTCAACAATAATGACTATTGTTAGTTTTCCTAAAAATATCTATCCTGGTTATTTATCTGATTTAACGAATATTCAAGGTGTTAAAGTTGCTATTAAACATATACCTATTCAATTTAGTGTTTTACAAAAAATGTTAAATAAAGAAATTGCCGATTTAAAGAATAGATATGCAACAGAAAAAGATAATACCATGCAAGAAAGAATTAGACAAGATTATGAATCATTAGAACAATTTATTCAAATGTTAGCGGCAACAGGAGCAAGAATATTTGATTTTCAAATGCATTTAATGATTACCGCGGATAATAAAGAAGAATTAGAATTAAGAAAGATTCAAGTTCGTAGTTATTTAGATGCTTTAGGAATGAAGGGTGTAGCTTTAATGTTTGAACAAGAAAAAGTTCTAAAGTCGATTATGCCTATTTTTCCACCTCAAGATGTTGAACAAAGAGTAGGTACACCAATTCCATCTGTCACCGTGGCAGCCATGTATCCATTTATCTTTGATAGTATTAAAGACCCAGGAGCTGCTACTTTATTTGGCGTTGATTTTTCAGGAGGAGTTATTTTATTTAACCAATTTTTATATCAAATTAAAAAAGAAAATAATCGTAATAATGCCAATATTATTTTACTTGGGACAAGTGGATCAGGAAAATCAACGGCAGCTAAATTATTACTTCGGACGCATATTAGAAATGGCTTTAAAGTTGTTTGTGTTGACCCTGAAGGTGAACTTGAAGATATGGCTTATTCTTTAGGTGGTGATTTTCTTGACTTAGGTAAAGGTGGACAATTTGGGATGATTAACCCTTTAGAAATTGTTATTGATGCCGATGAAGAAGAAATTGCTGAAGGTTTAGGTTATACTGTTTTAACAAGAACTTTACAACAATTAAAAGCTTTTATGAAATATTATTCACCTAGTATTGAAGATGATGTCTTAACAATGTTTAGTGAAGTAGCCCAAGATACATATAAAAGATATCATATTGATTATGATACTGATTTTACAAAATTAAAATCAGATGATTATCCAACCTTTGATGATATTTATGCTACCATAAAGGGACGTTTATTATCTATGACTGATGCTACGCATGAAAGAGATGTCATGGAAAGATTAGAATTAAAAATAAGACCTTTAATTAAAGAATTACGTTATTATTTTACAGGACATACAACTTTATCTATTAATAGTGATTTTATTGTTTTTAATATTAAAGAATTAATGAATAGTGATGAAAATATTAAAAATGCTTTATTCTTTAATGTTTTAAAATATGCATGGGGTTTATGTTTGGATAAAGATGTTAATACCGTTATGATGGTGGATGAAGCCCATGTTTTATTATCGAGTCATAATGAACTTGGGGCAGAATTTTTAGCTCAAATCCAAAGAAGAAGTCGGAAGTATAACACAGGAACAATTATTATAACGCAACAACCAACTGACTTTGCAGCTCCAAATGTTATAATGCATGGTAAAGCTATTTTTGATAATGCTTCTTATTATTTAGTCATGGGTTTAAGAAAACAAGCGGTTGAAGATTTAGCTAAATTAATTGATTTAAATGAAAATGAAAAAGAAAGTATAAAATATTATAATCAAGGAGAAGCTTTGTTTATATGTGGTAACAGAAGAATGCGGATTCAAGTTGTTGTTACCCAAGAAGAACTAGATTCCTTTGGTTCAGGGGGAGGACTATAATAATTTAAACCCTAGCTTTAGTTTGGTGGTGAAAAAATGAATGACATTGAATTTATAGCTTCTAATAATGGTATCAGAACTATTAAAGTTAATAGTTCTGATACATTAGAAATAGTTTTAGATAAATTACAAAGATGTAAAGACTTTGGCATAAAAGCTAAAGCTATTTTTAATGGTATAGAAATTAATAATTATGAAAATTTTGATCCCCAAGTAATTCAAAATAAAATTAAAGATATAGCTTTTAAGAAAAGAGAAGTTATTTTACCAAATGAGGAAATTTTATTTAGTGAAGATAAAAAGGGTAATGAATCATTAAATGAACCAGAAGTAATATTATCTAATAATAATTCTTTAAACGGAAATGAATTACCAAAAGATCAAGAAACAATAATTTTATCTAATGAAGCTAAAAATAATAATGAACCATCAAATGAACCAGAAATAATATTATCTAGTAATAATTCTCAAAATGGTAATGAATTACAAAATGATCAAGAAACAATTGTTTTGTCTAGTGGAGCTAAACGGGGTTATGAATCATCAAAAGATGAAGAAATATTACCTAGTGGTAATGATTCTGAAAAGGAAGTTCAATATTTAGAAGTTAAAGAAGAAGATAATATTGATACTGTAGCTAAAAAACTAGAAGTATGTAAAGAAAAAGGTATTGATGCTGTTGCTATCGTGGATAACATTGAAGTTAGTAACATTAAAAATAATAAAGCTGATGATATAAAAAAAGAATATCAAGAAAAATATAATTTAGATAAAGATTTAAAAAGTCAAGGTATAACATTTACGCGTTTTAAGTATAGGTATATATCTTTAGATAGAAAACATGCTAGGATGTTAATGGTTAAAAAAAATGATACGATTTGGGATGTTATTAATAAATTACAAATATGTGCTCAAAAAGGAATTTTAATTTGGGCAGAATTTAATGGGGTAGAATTAAATAACTATGAATTTGGTTTTAAAAATAAATTAAATGATAAATATTATCTAAAAAAAATATATGATAAAAAATTTAATGAAAATAGAAAATTAGCTTATGAATTAGAAAAACAATTAGGTATTGTTAACTATCAATTTTTTAATAACAATAATGCTCCTACTTATAATTTAGGTAAAAATTATACAGAAAAATTAAGAAAATATGTTCTTAATTTAAGAAAACAAATTATTGATAAAATGGATAGTAGTAGTGAATCTGGTGCTACAAGTATTAGTTCAGGATCTACTTCTTCTAATATAAATGAAGCGAGTATTTCTTCAAAACCTTATGAAAGTAATAGAAGTTTTTTCCATAATCAAGAAGTATCAATTAATGATTTTGTTCCTGGAGTAGATACTACAAAATTATCTGATGATTTAAAATCAAGTGATATTACAAATTTGTTTCCGGAATTAAAGATGGATGTATCAGTTGATAAAAATGGGGATATTGATTTAAATCTTAGTTATGAAAATGAAGATAATTTAGAAACTAAAGTTACAAATAAAATAAAAGGAACTATAGAGATAGAACCAAATAATATTTCGCTCAAAAAAGCCGATAGGCCAAATAATTCTAATAAAGGAGAAAATTTAAAATCTGATTCTAAGTCTAATAATGAAGTAGCTCGAAGTAAAATTGCAGTTTTAAGATCAAAAAATAATAAATTATTATATAATCCTGAGGCTACAAGATTAAATAGATCTATGGCTATACCTGAAAATACGGAATATGATGAGGAAGAACAGCCAAATGTTGATTCTCTAAATACCGAAGAAGAAACTAATGAAAATATAAATCATGATGGAGATAATACGGCTGCCGAAAATAATGAATCTTCGCAAAATGTTCCAAGTCAAACACCAAGTACGAATACTAAGGGAAAGACACAAAGAAGTAAAAATAATAAAAAACTTTTAGCATTTATTTTAAAACATAAATGGGCTATTTTAATTGGTTTAGGTATAGGTATATTAGTGTTAATTATTATTTTTGCTTTTTATAATAATGATGAAGAAAAAAATTTTAATAGTGATATTATGGGGTTACTTGGCTATGGTTATTATGAATTAGATAATGTTTGTGAAACTGTTAAAGTTTATAATCCTAAAGATGGTACTTATACCGAAGAATTAGATTTTGAAACACAATATATTCCTGGGGTTGTACAAGCCGAAGTTGGTTTATTTTCGGATGCACCAGAGTTATTAAAGTTATTTGCTATCGCCGCTAGAACTTATGCTTTATCTCGGTTAAGTGAAGACTGTACTATTCAAGGATCATCTAGTGTGCAAGCTTTTACTTTTGATAAAAATACTTTAGCAGCCGTTACAAGTGAGGATAATGCTATTAGACAAGCAGCTGATGCAACCAAAGGTTTAATCGCGGTTAAAGATGATAAACTTTTAGTAACTTATTATGATGCTGCTTGTTATCAAGGAGAAGATGCTAATTATTATAAAATAGGATATGGAAGAAATACTTTAGGAGAATTAAAAATACAAAATATTCCTAAATCATGGGCTAACACTAAAGGTGGCTTAATGAGATATATAAATAATAGTAAAAGTTTAAATAGGTTATGTTATCAAGGTCATGGAAGAGGTATTAGTCAATATGGAGCATATTATTTAGCTAAAGAAGAAGGATATACATTAAATGATTTAATTGAATATTATTTAGGAGATGTTAATATTTATTCTATATATCCTGGTATTGCTAGTAATTATTTAGATGTAACAAGTTATGGATCTAATGATCAATTAACAACCACTTTAGCTGTAGCTTTAGCTAAATATAATATAACCCCTGAAGCTTATAATGAATTTTTATTAAAGAGTATTGTTGAAGCTGGCGTTGGAACAAGAAATGCAGTTGTTACCGCGGCTGTAACATTAGTTGGAGGTTTATATCAAAATTATGGTATTAGGCTTCCTTATACTTACTCAGGTCAACATGGAGGTTCTTATAATTTACAAGCAGGAGGAAAAGTGAATAATCCGACTTCAGGAACTTTCTATGGGGTTGATGGCAACTGGGGGGCAAGCATTCGTTATGGTAATGCTACTTATGGTTTATATACTAAATATGGACCTGACTGTTCAGGTTTTGTTGCTTGGGCAATATATAATGGAGGATTTAAAAATGTTTCTTCTTATCAAATGTATAAATTTGGACAAAATATTGCTTTTGATGGAACTAAAAGAGGGGAACCTGGTGATTTAGTTTATCATCCTGGGCATATTATGCTGATAGTTGGGGTGGATGAAGAAGCTAAAGTTTATTATATTGCTGAGGCATCAGGCCGAGATGATGGAGTTAGAATTAGAAAAATGTCTTTCTCGGAAAAAGGTCAATATGTTGTTAAAATGGATAATTGGTATAAACAACATGCTCTTAATATTAGTAATGAAGAATTTATTAGTCAATTTAGATCTGGTTATTTAGAACCTTATACAGGTAAATATGATATGACATTAAGTTCTCCTGTCGGTGTAACGGGAGGTTCTATTTACTTTGTCGGTGATTCCAGAACTGTCGGGGTTTGTAATGCGGGAGGTATTTGTTCCGATTCTAGTAATTGTGATACCACAGGATGTTTAGCATCAACTGGCAAAGGTTATTCTTGGTTTAAAAGTAATATTAATAAAATAGCCCAAGCTAATGCTCATAATATTGTGATAAATATGGGAGTTAATGATTTACCTGGTTTATCTGATGGTAGTAGTATTGCCCAAAAGTATTTTAATGATATTAAAACAATGGCACAAAATAATCAAAATAAGATTTTTTATATTAATTCTATTAATCCAGTTGGAGCTAAAGCTTCCGTTAAAACTACCGCGGTAACTACTTTTAATAGTAAAATGCAAGCATTAATCTCTTCATCCCATTTAACTAATATTCGTTATCTAAATACTTATAATTTAAATTATAGTATAGCATCAGATGGTATCCATTATAATATGGCTAGTTATAATAATTTATATAATACAATTGTCAAAGGGGTAGCAAAATGAAAAAAATAATTATTTTATTTATAATGATCTTTTTATTAAGTGGTTGTAGTGCTGAGTATTATGCTATTTTTAGTAAAGAAGATGTTAAAGAAAGTATATATTTAAATGATGAAGAATTAATTCCTTGGCAAACACCTGCTTATATTGATGATCAAGGTTCTAGTGAAGAAAATATTAAAATTGAAGGAATAGAATATTATAATATTGAAAATAATCAAAATAATTTAGTATATAAATATAATTTTCCTTTTAATAATTATAGTAAATCAAGAGCTATTAATACTTGTTTTAAAAGTGCTAAATTAACTAAAGATAGTAATAATAATTATATTTTAAATACATCTAATTATAATTCTTGTTTTGATTTATATAATATGACTAATATAACTATTAATTTATCTTTTCTTCCTAGTGATTTTGAAGTAATAAGTAATAATGCTGATAGAATAAATAATAATGTTTATATTTGGGATATTAATCAAAGTAATTATCAAAATAAATATATTCAAGTAATATTTAAAGAAAAAAAGGATGAAGAAGAAAATCCAAGTAATCCAAGTAATCCGAGTAATCCTAATAATCCAGGCGAAATAAAGATTGAAAAAGAACTTAGTAATCAAGAAATTATTGTTTATTTAATATTAGGTTTTATATCTTTAATTGCTATAATTGTTATTGTTGTTAAATTTAAGAACCGTAAATATAAGTAAGGAAAGTGTAGAATTAATTTAGGGATTGTGATAAAATAATTTTAGGTGGATTTAACTAGAATGGAGGTTAAAAATGAAATTTAAAGTAGAACCAAAAGACTTTTTTCTATTTTGTTTATATTGTCTTTTACTTTTATATTTATGTGCTATTGCTGTTTTAAATTTTACTTCCTTTATTAATGAAGGAACTTTCTATGGGTTAAATCCTTTTCCAGCTTTTAGTTTAAAATATTTAGCTTTAACTTTATTTACATTTCTTGGTGCTTTAGTAGTTATATTTACGAGTGTTTCTAGTTATATTTTTACCAAAGATAAAGGATCACATGGTATAGGTATAAAATTAAAAGAAAAATCTAGTGATGGTTATTCAAGATGGGCTAAAGATAAAGAAATAAAAGATGCAGAAAATGTTGAAAAGGTTAATCCTTTGGATCATGATATTGATGCTGCAGGTATTCCTTTAATTAACAATGGGAAAGAAATTTGGGTTGATAATGGCGAATATCACAATTTAGTAATTGGGTCTACTGGATCTGGGAAAAGTCAAACAATTGTTAATCCGATGGTTAATTTATTAGCTAAAAAAGGGGAAAGTATGATTATTACTGACCCTAAAGGGGAATTATATAAATATAGTGCTGAATATTTAAGACAAAGAGGATATAAAATAATTATCTTAAACTTTCGGGATCCCCAAAATGGGAATGCTTGGAATCCTTTAACATTACCTTATCAATACTATAAAGCTGGTAATGTTGATAAAGCTACGGAATTACTAGATGATGTTGCTTTAAATATTTTATATGATCCATCTAATAAAAATGAATCAGACTTCTGGGAAAAGAGTGCGGCAGATTATTTTTCTGGTTTAGCTCTTGGTTTATTCATGGATGCTAAAGAAAAAGAAGTTAATTTAAATAGTATTAATATTATGTCCACGATTGGGGAAGAAAGATATGCAACAAGTAATTATATTAAAGAATATTTTAATTTAAAAGGTCCTAATTCTAGTCCTTATATCTTTGCATCAAATACAATTAATGCTCCAAATGAAACTAAAGGTGGTATTTTATCAACTTTTAGACAAAAGATTAGAAAATTTTCTACGCAAGAAAATTTAAGTGAAATGTTATCATATAGTGATTTTGATATGCGGGATATTGGTAATGGTAAAACCGCGGTATTTATGATTATTCATGATGAAAAGAAAACATATCATAGTTTAATGACAATCTTTATTAAACAATGTTATGAAACATTAATTGATGTTGCTCAATCAAAAGGAGGAAAACTTCCTTTTAGAACTAATTTTATTCTTGATGAATTTGCCAATATGCCACCTTTAAAAGATGTTGATTCAATGGTCAGTGCAGCCAGAAGTCGGGATATTCGTTTTACCTTTATTATTCAAGACTTTGCTCAACTTAATAATGTCTATGGGCAAGAAGTTGCCGAAGTTATTCGTGGTAACTGTGGAAATTTAGTTTATTTAATAAGCACCGAACTAAAAGCTTTAGAAGAAATAAGTAAAATGTGTGGGGAAGTAAAAATAACCGATGAAAAAGATAAAAATGCGACAAGACCATTAGTTACTATTTCTGATTTACAAAAGATGAAGTTATTTGAAGCGATTATTATTAGATTAAGAACTAATCCATTTAGAACAAAGTTAGAACCAGATTTTAAAATGAACTGGGGTATTGAAAGAGTTGAAGCAACTTATCCAACAAGAGAAAAACAAATCGTGGAAATATTTGATTTAAAACATTTTGTTACTGAAGAAAAAAGTAAACAAATGGCTTCCATGAATAATGGTTTAAATAATCCCTTTGGGCAAGCAAGTAATTTTCCTCCTTCGATGTTTTCGCCATTTTCGCCAAAGATGGATATGCCTAATCCTAATTTATTTAACCAAAATAATGAACCAGGAAAAATGCCTAGAATGAGTTCTTTAGATATTGATGCGATGTTAAAAGATTTAGATGAAAAATTTAAACAATTAGATAAAGAAGAAGAGGAAAATAGAAAGAAAATTCAAGAAGAACTTAAAAGTAATAAAGATGATGCGATGATTAAAATTAATGATGATTTAGAACCATTAGCTAAAAAGGAACCAGAAGTAATACCTGAAGCTAAAAAGATGGAAGATATTGAAAAACCTAAAATTAATGTTGATGCCGATAGTATTATTGTTAATGAAAATGTTATTACTGATGATGAATTTTTTGATGACTTTTTTACAGATGACTAGTTAATAGTCATTTTTTCTTACCTAAATAATTCATATATTATGATTAGGTGATCTATTTTGAAAAGAATTAAGTTATCAGAACTAAATTATCAAGATGGTATTTTAATTGATGTTCAACATCCTGATGATTATCTTCTTCATCCTTCTATCGGTAGTATTAATATTTATGCTGATAAATTATTATTAAATTATAAAACTATATTAGATAAAAATAAAAAATATTATATTATATGTAATAAAGGATATTTAAGTCGTAAAGTAGTATCTGTTTTAGAATTTTACGGTTATAATGTAACACAAGTAATAAAAGATATATAATTTAAGAAAAATGTATTATAATAAATTATATGAAAGAAGTATTAAGTAATATTTATAATTTTATGATTCATTTTATTTATTCTCTAGGTTTTCTAGGGGCTTTTTTGGGTTCTATTTTAATTATTTGTGAATCAATATTACCATTTTTACCATTATTTGTTTTTATTACTCTTAATTTTCAAGTATTTGGTTCTTTTCTTGGTTTTATTATTTCTTGGATATGTACAATATTAGGTTGTTTATTATCTTATTATTTAATTAAAAAATATTTTCGGCATAAAGTTATTAATAAAATAAGAAATGTTGATTTATTAAATAAATGTTTACATTATATGGAAAATTTAAGTTTAGGACAAATAACAGTAATATTAGCTATTCCTTTTACCCCAGCTTTTATGATGAATATTGCTGCTGCTTTAGCTAATATTCCTCTTAAAAAATTTTTAATATCTTTAATAATTAGTAAAATGTTTTTAGTTTATTTTTGGGGTATAATTGGGACAAGCTTAATGGAAAGTATAAGACATCCTAAAAGCTTAATTATTGTTGCTATTATGCTTATTTTAGCTTATTTATTAAGTATGTTAGTTAAAAAATTATTTAAAATAGATTAATTCTTTTTTAATATTCTAGTTTTATTATCTTTAATATTAATTGTATAAGAACTTTCAGGATTATTATAAAAGAAAGGATCTATTTCGACAAGAGCTTCTTTATAATTTAAAATAACATCTAAATTAAATAAAATTAAACTTTTAATATCAAATTCATCTAAGAACTTATTATCAAAATAGGGATTAATAAAGATAGCATCATAATCATGACTTAAAGCTTCATAACTAAAATAATTATGAAAAGGATATTTTTGTTTTAATTCTTGAAATTTTTCTTTAGAATCTAAATAATAAATATTAGCATTATTCTTTAAAGTTATAATAATAGCATTTAAAGTAGTTGATGCATATTTATAAAAATAAATAGATGGTTTATAAGTAATAAAATCAATCCATTCATTATAATTAGGATATAATTCATTATATAGACTAAACCATAATCCTCCTTGGGGTTTTAAAGGATTTAGAATATTATCTTTAATGGGATTAAATAAAGAAGGATCTATTTGTTTTAAACCTAAATTTAAGTATTTTGTCATAATATCACCTAAATTAGTTTTTATTTTAACATAATATTTTTAAATAGAGAAGTAAATTTTATAAAAAAAGATTAAATTTTATTATATAATAATAAGTGGTGATATTATGAAAGAATTTTTAAATAAATATTTAGATAAATTAATTGGGATTATTGTTATTATATTTATTACTTTTATTATTAATTTAATTATAGATATAATTATAGATAAGACAATTAATATAAGAAAGAATAAAAAGATTAGAACATTACTTTTATTTGTTAAAAAAATAAAAAGATTTGTTTTATATTTATTATCTTTTTTAACTATTCTTTCTTTATTTGATATTTTTTCATCTTTTTCAGTTACTTTATTATCTAGTTTAGGAATAGGCTCAGTTGTTTTAGGTTTAGCAGCGCAAGAAAGTTTGAAGAATTTTTTTGCCAGTATAACAATTGTTTTTGGTAATCCTTTTGAAGTTGGGGATTTTATTGAATTACCTGAAAAAGATGTCAGTGGAACAGTTGAAGATATTACAATGCGGCATACTATTATTAAAACGATATTTAATAGAAGAGTTATTGTTCCTAATAGTTTAATGAATACTTTAGTAGTAGAAAATTATAGTTATAATAATCAAGAATTAGTTAAACAAGTAGATTATATGATTGCTTATGAAGCTGATGTTGATAAAGCAATGCAAATTATTAAAGAAGAATTAAAGAAAGTTTATCAAATAAATCTGAAAGGACCAAATAAATTAGAAGAATATCCTAAAGTTCGTATTTCTTCATGGGGTGATTCAGGTATTAATTTAAGAGCTTGGATTTGGGGTAGTGATAATACAAATGTTTTTGAAAATATGTATACTTTAAATTATAATATAAAGAAAAGATTTGCTGAAAATAACATAGAAATACCATATCCGCATGTTAAAGTTGTGAAGTAGTTGAATATTTTAGCTATATTTAGTATAATATTATTACGAAATGGGGCATTATTCTAGTCAGTGCAGGTTACGAAGGCGAACCTAAAAACTCGTTAAAGAGCAAATCTGTGAAGCTTCTGGTGCTTGCTTCTTACGCCCAGTTTGGGGTGGGTGCTGGAAATGAAGATTTTTTGGGCGACCGTAATGGCATACGATCATCGACCCAATTGATCGTGGAGACCTATTGTCGTGGGATACTACGAATTAGGCTATGAACCTACTATGTAGCGAAATGTTATGAGTAGTGTAGCTTGGCTTGCGTGATACTAGGGAATAGAGACAACTTTTTTAACTAGCGTATACCTGTTAAAAGAGTATCGCTACTTGAAACTAGTATTGCAAAAAAGCATTAGTAACATGGGGTGCTGTCGAGGAAAACTCCTAGAATGTATATTTTTGTAAGATTGCGGTGTGTACTAAGTGGCAATCAGGTAATTAACCATTTTTGGTTTATTTATTTTCTTAATTGGGAACGGCTTCTTTGGTAACGAAGAAGTGAAAATAAGGGAAATCCAACCTGACCTAAGACACAAAGTTTATTATGAAAATTCCATTTCTTAAAATTGGTAATTAATTATGAAAAATAAAAAAAATAAAACAAAGTATACTAGTAAAGCAAAGAAAAATAATCGAAATGCTAATCGAAAAACAGATTTAAAATGGATATTAATTGTCACTTTAATGGCTTTTTCGATTACTTTTGTTATGACTTTATTTTCAGAAAGTGCCTTAGCTAATGTTTCTTTAGCCGTTGGTATCATTATTATTTTTTTCTTTATTGGTCTTGGCATTATCTTTGATATGGTTGGTATCGCCGTTACAGTAGCGGATCCTAAAGTCTTTAATTCGATGGCAACCAAAAAGATTAAAGGAGCAAAGCTAGCTTTAAATCTAATGAAAAAAGCTAGTAAAGTATCTAGCTTTTGTAATGATGTAATCGGGGATATATGTGGTATTTTATCAGGAGCAGCAGCATCAACTATTGCCATTTTACTAGCTAACTTAACATCAATTAATATCTTTTGGGTAACTTTAGTTTTAACAAGTTTAATAGCCAGCTTTACCATTGGAGGTAAAGCTTGTGGAAAAAGTATTGCTATTAATAAAGCTAATGAAATATTATATGATTTTGCAAAAATAATAAGTTTTATTTGGCCCGAATAAAAATAGTCTAAAATTATAGACTATTATTTTTTTATTAATTTATCTAAACTAACATTTAAAGCAATGGCTATTTTATAAAAAGTTAATAAGGAAAAATTATAAGCAGTTTTTTCACTTTCAATTTGTCTTATAAAATCATGAGAAAGACCTGTAAGTTCGGCCAGACGGGCGGAAGTCATTTTTCTTTTTTGTCGATATTTTTTGATATTCTTGCGAATTGTATTATATATGTCCTCATCAAATTTTAATTCTTCTCCATTTTTCATTTATAAACACCTACAATTATTTTATTGTAGTTTCTCACAAAAGTATGTTAGGTAACGCCTAACAAAAATTATTGACTTTTAAAATTATTATATTTATAATTTTATTAGATATAGTAAGGAAGATGGATAATGAAAAGTAAATTATTTGTTAGTGGAGTTTTAATTTTTAGTATTTTAACCATAATTTTTTATTACAAAACTAATGAAAATAAATCGGTAATTCAAAATACTAGTTTAGAAAAAAGTAAAATAAATAAAGCGATGATGGCGATTTTGATAGAAAATGAAAATGGTGATTATATAGAAAGTACCTCAAATACTTGGCCGGGTGAAGGATACGAATTTAATACGGACTTAAGTAGATGCGAAAATGGGGGAAAACTTTCTTGGGATGGAAGTAAAATAACTTTAAGAACATCATCTAGTGATAAATGCTATGTATATTTTAATAAAAAGATAGATAAGCCTTTAATCATTGAGTCTGTTGAGGTGGATGCTAAAAGTGAATATAATTCTGTAAAACTTACTGTTAAGGCAACAGGAGGAACAGGAAAGTATACTTATTCAGTTGAAAATACTTGTATTCAATGTAACAAACATCAAGACAAATGTGGACTTAATTCAACTAATCCTAATGTTTTAATAACTGATAATGTAATAACAATATCTAATTTAAAAAGCTCACTTGAAAAATATGAACATACTTTTATAGTTACAGTCTCAGATGGAAAAAAGAATACAACTTATACTGTGCCTAATATTAAAGTAACCGAAGACTGTCCCACCGGAGTTTGTGTAGAAGGTGCTTGTCTTGAAGAAGGTGAAGTAATTCCTGTAATATAATAAAAATTATTACAAAAGGATTAACTCTTAATTATCTTTCATGACGTTATAATCTATTTTGTTTAATTACTAAATAATACTTTTTCTTTTTTAAATTGTTTAATTATAATATATATAATTATAAATATAAATATTATATTAGCTAGAAACATTGTTATTAAATATAAATAATTAAGATTATTATTAAAAGTATCTTCTAAGATTAAACTAATATTTAAAAAAGGAATAAAAGATAATAAAAGAGAATTTTTAACATTTAACATAAAAGCTATCATACTTGGAAAAAAAGATAATAATGTTAAAGGAGTTAAAGCACTTTGGGCTTCTTTAAATGATTTAGACATACTAGCTATGGCAATAGATAAACCACTTATTAAGATTGAATAAACAATAATAATAAAAAGACTAATAATAATTATTTTAAAATTTAAAAATGATTCATTAAAGAATAAAGGATATTGATATTGACAATAAATTAAAGATAGAATTATTAAGAATAAAGAAATAAAACCAGTTATAATAGATGATATGGTAACACTTAATAATTTACCTAAAATAATATCTTTACTTTTAATAGGGAAGGTTAATAATGTTTCTAAAGTACCTCTTTCTTTTTCTCCCGCGGTAGTGTCTGTGGCTGGATATGAAGCTGAAACAGTAATAGCCATGATGATAAACATAAAAGCATAATTAACAATATAATTAGTATAAAAATGTTGTTCTTCAGTAACTTCATATTCATAAGTAATAATATTATTAAATTCATTTTGATCAATATTATGATTTAATAAGATATTTTGTTGTAAATAACTTTTATAACTTTGAAGATAACTTTCAATTAAATTAAGAGCCATAGAACTATTAAGATCATTTTCTTTATAATGAATTATATAATTATTATTTATTATTTCTACATATGCATTTATATTACCTTTATTTAAATTATTTTCAAGATTATCTTTATTATCAATAAGATAATTTATATTTAAACTTTTAATAATATTATTTTCTATATCACTTAAGTTTTGAGTAAAACCTATTTTATTATATTCACTTACATTTTTATTAACTTCACTATTAAAGATAAGAGCCATACCTATTATTATTAAAGGTAATATAAAAGGAATAATTAACATCATAGCTAAAGATTTTTTATCCCTAAATGTTTCTCTTAATTCTTTTTTTAAAACATAATATATTTTATTTTTCATTTTGTATCTCCTATAAGGGTAAAGAAGGAATCAGCTAAATTATTTTTTTGAGTTAATTGATTGATAGTACTTGGACTACCTTGGGCGATAATTTGACCTTTATTTAACATAATAACTTCATCACATATACTTTGAGCTTCTTCTAAATAATGGGTAGAATAAATAATTGTTTTTCCTTTTTGTTTTTCTTCTTTAATAAAATCTAAGATTATTTGTCTAGAAATAATATCTAATCCATTAGTAGCTTCATCTAAAATATAATACTTGGGATTAGGAATTAAACACCTAGCAATATTTATTTTTTGCATTTGGCCTGTTGATAATTTAGATATACGATTATATAAAAAATCATCTAATTTTAATATAGAGGTTATTTGGTTAATTCTTTTGTTTATTTCTTCTTTTGGTACTTCATAAAATTCTCCAGTCATAACAAGTAATTCATAAGCTGAAATACTATTATATAATTTAGTATTATTAGATAAAAAGGCTATATTTTTTTTAATTGTTATTTCATCTTTGGGATAAGTTAAGTTATCAATTGTAATTGTTCCTTCGTTTGGTTCAAGTATACCCGCGATTAAACGTAAAAGGGTGGTTTTACCTGCGCCATTTGGTCCTATTAAGCCAATTATTTTCCCATCTGTTATTGTTAAATTTAGATTATTTAAAGCTAAAAATTTACTTTTCTTTTGACCTTTGGTAGTTTTAATAAATTCTTTTTTAATATCTTTTAATTCTATCATTTAATTTAATCCTTTCTATTGCTTAATTATAGCACTAATTAACAAAAAGTTATTATAACTAAAATAAAATTAATTACAAGGCTTAATACTAAAAAGAGACAATATTAGCTAAAATACGACAAATATTTTAAATAATGGAGCTTTTTTGTAGAAAATACCTTGTCAGTTAATCCTTTTTTGTGCTATAATTAATTCAGTTAAGGAAAAATGCAGGTGTAGTTTAATGGTAAAACTATAGCCTTCCAAGCTATTAACGGCAGTTCGATTCTGCTCACCTGCTCCATTGACGAATCTGTTCGAACTTTTTCGGACATTCAAATATATTTCATCTCGATTTAGAGATGATTTTTAATTTTTATAAAAATCCCGTAGGATATTTTGATATACTTGTCAAAATTCCTAGGGGGTTAATTATTTTGTCATAAACAAAATTATTGTATTTTTTTTACTAATTCTTTTTTTAAAATTCTCTCTCCATTTTTTGCACCAGTTCCCAATGCCGATATTTCAACTCCAGTCTCACTTTCAAGCCAACCAAAATATTCCCTTAAATATCTATTAAAATAAAAATCATTAAAATTACCAATATTACCTTTATAGTCTAAGCCTAAATGTTGAAAAAAGTTTAAATATAGACTTGATGGAGTATTAATACGACAATTTGTTTTTAATTTAGCAATATCTAAATCAAATACTCTTCTTTCCATTTTAGTCACAGTTGTTTGCTCAGATTGGTCAAATATAGTATTTGGTGAAAAATCTTTATCGAACATATCCATTTCTAAAAAGCGAGATTCATAATCACTAAAACCTTTTGATTTATATACTAATCTTTCTAGTTCTAGTATTTGTAATATCTTTAAATCACCAATTTTTATTTTTCTAAAATCATTACCAAATAATTGCTTTAAATATATTTCAGGACATTGACTAATTAATTTTTTTACACGACTTAAATTGATATTATAGGGTAAACATTCCACATCTCCTTTAACAGGATAACTTCCGTACATAGATGCCAAATTAATTTGTGTCCATGTAAGTTCCTCGCCTTTACCATAATCACCTGTATAAATAAATTCTCCTGATTTAGTAATATTACTTATTCTAATTGGAAAAGGACGAATAACCATAATTGTTTGAAGTAATCTTTCAGCAGAAATTCCTGCGTCGGCAAGTAATTGAGAAGTTGAAACATTTCTGCTTGTAACATACGGATAATTACCACTATGATTTAAATCTAAATCACAACCTTGAGAGCCTTCTAACATTACATATTCATTTGGATTATCAAGATGATGATAAAGTCTTTCTAGCCATTCTTCGTTAGAACAAACAACAGCATTTTTAAAAGTTTTAAAAAATTCTAATCTTTTATCTCGTACAACTTTTTCTTGAGTTACTGCTCCGCACCCTTTAAATGTTGATCCACTTTTAATGTGTTCTTTTTCATATTGTTTGTGTCTTTCTTCAACTAAAGGAACGAGTTCATGAATATATATTTTTCGTTCTCCTAAATATTTTTTTACTTGTTCATATTCTTGTTTAAATACTTCCATATCAATTGCAGAACCTGGACCAATAAATAATTCAGTATTTGGATTAACAGCTGACACTGGTATATTTCTAAAAATTGTAGCTTGTCCTTTTTCATCTACAAAAGTATGACCTGCATTTGGCATACAATTTGTAACAGAGGCACCTAAATTAATACCTTCAAGAGTAGCTATTTCACCAATTACTTTTGCTTTTCCACAACTTCCTGCTTCTCCATCTATTACAGATATAACATTCCTTATCATTTTTCCCCCCTAAAATAAAGCTATTTTAAATCATTAATTACACCATTTATTAAATTTAAATCCGATGGTATAATCCATTTTACATTCGTCATTTTAAATAAAACTAAAGGTATAATAGCACCACTTCTGGCTCCATCCATCCATTTGGGATTTGATGGCATTAAAGCATATAATTCTTCAATCGAAATATCATTAAATACTTTTTCAGTACCTTTAATATAATCTTCTAAACTTAACATGTATTTATGAATATTATCATTAAATAAAGTGTTTTCCACTAAATTAAATCCTGTTAATAATTCAAATCTTTCTTCGCCACCTGTAAATATTGCACAATCATAATCTTTATCTAATTCAATAGTAGATAGTCTTTCAGCTACGAAGTTTTCCATCTCTTCTACTGTATTACCACTATATTTGTTATTTACTTCACTAAAATTATTTAATAAATCTGCAACACCTAAATTTAAATTCATTGTATCGGTTATTTTTGTACCGACATAAGTAACTAATTCTGTAGTTTTACCACCCATATTAATGATTAAAACTTTTTTGCCATTATAATCATTTTCCATAGCTTTTCCTAAATAATAATTTTCAATCCCATGACTGATAATATTGAAATGCAAATCAAATTTATCATTAAATAATTTAACTAATTCTTGTTTTCTTATCTGTATTAAATTTCTAAAAATTCCTGTAACAAAAATATATGTATTGTAATACTTCAAATCATATTGATTCTTTATTCCTGCAAAGTAATCACATAGTTCTTTTAAATTACTTTCACTTATACCTTTTTCAGCATCAAAATCGTTTTTAAAATAAATAGAATGTTCTTCTAGTAATTTTAATTCTTTTTCATAACAATAAACTTTAATTGTTGATGAACCAAGATCAATATAATAATTCGGCATATTATCCTCTCCTAGATATTATTTTACTATAAAAATAAACTTTTTTTAAGACATTTAGATAAATTTGTGCTAGAATATAATCAAAGATTGATATTTTATATATCAAATCGTTATGAGTGAAAGTTGTAGATATCTTCCACAATCGCTCCATGAGTTTAAAACACTTAATGTGTTTTAATATAAAGAACATATTTTAAAATTGTAGGTCCAATTATTAAATTAAGTTCTTAATGAATTGAGAGTATTTAATACTCTTTTTTCTTGCTCTTTATTACAATGTTGATAGATATTTAATGTTGTAGAAGGCTTACAATGTCCTAGTCTCTTTGAAACTATGTGTAAATCTATCCCTAAGTCTTTTAATAAAGTTGCGTGAGAATGTCTAAATTCATGAAGTTTAATAGGATATATTTTAGCCTTTTCACAAGCCTTTAATTTATATCTATTTATAGTTGTACTTGCTAATGGTTTAATACCACCAAAAATATAAAAATTATCATTAAAATAATTATACTTTTTTTGATAAATTTTTTTAAGGTTTAATAAATCATTTTTTAATACATCATCAATTACAATTTCTCTTATTGAACTATCTGTTTTAGGAAGTCCTACTTCTCTATTTCCATGCTCATCAATAGTTTTAGTTATTGAAATTTTATTTTCTTTAATATCATTAAATTTTAATGCCATTGCTTCGCCTGGTCTTGTTCCACAATAGAACATTAAACAAAAAAATTGTTTATAGACTTCCTCTTCAACACAAGAAATAAAAAGATTAAATTCTTCTAATGTATAATAATTATGTTTTTTTACTTCTATCTTATGAGGAAAACATTCAACTTTTAAAAATATAGTTTCATCAAAACCATAATAAATATAGCAATAATGAAAAAATTTTTTTAACATACCAAATAAATTTTTATTATGATTATTTTTAAAATTTTTTTCTAAAATAAAATTTTCCCAATCAATAATAGTTTTAACATCTATATCATTAAGATTGTAATTTTTAAAAAAAGATAAAATATTCGCATTAAAATTATAGGTCCAATTATTAAATGTCTGTTTTTTATATCTTTTTTTTAGATAGAGCAAATACTCATCATAAATATTTACAATTAACATTAACTTATAATTACACCACCTTTCCAAATTAAATTAAAAGATAAACTAATCATTACCTTTGTTTTCTTTATCAGTTAACATTTCTTTTTGATAGATAGACATAATAGTAGGTGTAATTTCTAAAAGGTTTAAATAATCAAAAGCTTGGTTTAATAGTACTATGTAAGCGCTTGTAGTATTTAAACCTTTACTTTCGCCATATTCTACAACCTTTTCTACTAAATCAGCAGGTAAATTCATGCTTACTCTTTTTAATTCAATTTTATTTTTTTTATCATTCATAAATAAAACCTCCTATCTTATTTATTTTTGAGAATTCAATTATGATGACGTGTTAATATTATCATGATATAAATATAATGTCAACAATTTTAATTAATTTTTTATATTTAATAGTAGCCTTATTATCTAAAGCATAATTTTCAAAGTCAATATCAATATTAGAATAGATTTTTTTATCAATCAAATTTGCTAATTTTTTTATTAAAACAACAATGTCATTATCAAAAACCATATTTTCTAAATCAAGCAAAATATTTTGTAAATATAATAAATTAATATCAACTTCTATTTTGATTTCTTCCATAAATTTTAATTCTCCTTTCTAATTTTAAAATATTTTCTTTCTTTTTTGAAAAAAAGAAACAAAAAACTTTTTAAACTCGCCGTAAGGCATACCTTTCCAAAAAAAAATTTTTGGAAAGGAAGAAACAATTATGTTTACTTTTAAAACATCAATCAGCTTTCGCGGCATATACTCGCTCTTATTCTAAAGAATAAGAGCTTGCGTTATTCCACGGTCAAATTGACATTTTAAAAGTAAAGAAACCTTTATTACCAACAGGATAAATGTCGAGATGACTTTGAATTATAGATTAGAAGTGTTATAATTATTTCATTGATGAATCAACTAATTTATTTTTTAGAAAGCGAGGTAACAATGGGAAGTATCAATGTTTTAGAAAAAGAAAATAATATTGTTAATGTTAAGAATAATGTAGAAAATATGATATATGAAATAAGAGGAGTTCAAGTAATGCTATCATCAGATGTTGCTAAACTTTATCAAGTAGAAACAAGAAGAATTAATGAAGTTATTAAAAGAAATATTAAAAGATTTCCAGATACTTTTTGTTTTAAATTGACAGAAACTGAATTTTATAACTTGAGATCGCAATTTGCGATCTCAAGTGAA
>CANRDD010000012.1 GCA_947629305.1 uncultured Bacilli bacterium
TGGCTCCAGCGGGAATTGAACCAGCGACACAAGGATTTTCAGTCCTCTGCTCTACCGACTGAGCTATGAAGCCAAAATGGCGGTTCGTACGGGAGTCGAACCCGTGATCTCCTGCGTGACAGGCAGGCGTCATAGGCCACTAGACTAACGAACCATTGGTTGCGGGAGTAGGATTTGAACCTACGACCTTCGGGTTATGAGCCCGACGAGCTACCAGACTGCTACCATCCCGCGATAAAATTTTTCATTGGCGGAGGAAAAGGGATTCGAACCCCTGCGCCGATTGCTCGACCTCCCGGTTTTCAAGACCGGTCCCTTCAGCCGGACTTGGGTATTCCTCCAACTACACTTTTCCAATGCATTTTGATTATAACATAATCTTTTCTTAACTGTCAATAAAAATAGTGCAAAAAAATTATGCAAAAAAGCCTTGAATTTCTTTAAAAAACATATTATAATTAAATAGTCTTAATTAATTAAGACGTGCCTTTGCCCAAGTGGCGGAATAGGTAGACGCACAGGACTTAAAATCCTGCGGGTGTAATAACCCGTGCCGGTTCAAGTCCGGCCTTGGGCACCATAAAGAATATTAAACTTCCTTTGTTGGAAGTTTTTTTATATATTAAAAAGAAGCCTAAGCCTCTTTTATTTTTTCTTACGAACTAAATAATAATTATTTGTATAATTATTATTTGGTTCTAAATCTTTTTTAATAGCAAGTTTTTCCCCACATGAACATTCATAATAATCATATTCTTGATCATTATTTTTAAATATAAATGTATGTTCATGATAACTATCAATATGGGAATAATTACAATGTTCATTTTGACATTCTACATATTTAATATTATCATCTACTTCTTTAATCATTAAATTATGATAAAAAGGTTTAACTGCTGAACATTTACTACAAGAATAATATTCATAAACATTATCTATTTTATTTAAACTTTGCCAATTATGAATATGATCTTTTATATCTACATAACCACATTTTAAACAAGTTCTTTTATCATTATCTATTGAATCAGGATAATTACATTGTTCAGTCATAACTGTATTAAATGTATTATGACAATTTTCACAAATAAAAGTTCTATGTACAATATGATTATTATCACAATTGGGAATATATTCTGTAATAACATTATAACTATGATCATCTATTATAGATTTACCACATTCACAAATTTGTTTTTCGGTATATATATCGATACTTTTTTTAATTTGATAAACATGATTATGTTCCACTTGTTCTATTACTTTATCTGGTTCTTTTATTTCATCATTATTTTTATTTTCATTTTTATGACAACCACTTAATCCTAAAGCATTTAAAACAACCATTAAAGTAGCTAGAAAAAATGATGTTATTTTATTTTTTCTATTCTTATTCAAAATAATCCCCCTCCTTTAATGCAAGAAATATTATGCCACTTTTTTAATAATATAGCAAGAAAAAAATTAAAAATTTTCTAAAAAATCTTTAATCTTACTTTTAGCTAAATTACCAGATAATCTTTTATCCTTTAATTCTTCTCCATTTTGAAAGAAAGTTGTTGTTGGTACACCACTTATATCATTAAATATAGTCATAAATTTAGCTTTTTCTTCTTGATTTAATGCCCAAACATCGAGTTCATAAGCAATCCTTTTTTCTTCTTTTAAAACTTCTTCTAAAACTGGTTTATAACTTAAACAATGAGGACATGTTGTTCCTGTTAAAACTAAAATAAATTTTTCTTTATTATTTATTTTTTCTTGAAGACTTTGCATATCTATTTTTTTTAAATACTTATACTCTACTTTTTCTACTTTTTCTTCTTTATTCTCTTTATTTTCAACAGTAACTTTATTACTTCCTACTTCTTCATATCTTTCATAATCCATATTACTAACATTCTTATTTACTTTTAAAGGTGTTTTATTTATTAAAATAATACTGGTAATAAAACCTATTATTATAACTAAACCAACTATTATTCCCCCAGTTAAAAATTTCTTAGACATTCTTTTCTTCTTCCTTTTCTTGATATTCTTTTAAAGTCTCTTTAATCCAATGATCTAAATTTTCTTTTAAAGGTAAAAAACCTAATCTTGTTTCTTTAATGGTATTTGGCATACTTTCTGATTTATAATTTATATTTTTAATAGATAATTTTAAATGAAGGGTTGCTTCATCAACATCAATAACTTGACAATAAATTATTTCTCCCATTTTAACAAATTTATTTAAATCACTAACATATTCATTTGATACTTCTGAGATATGAATTAAACCATTATAAGATAGATCAATATGTACAAATATTCCATAGTTCGTTATGCCTGAAACTTGACCTTTAACTATATCTCCAACTTTATAATCTGCCATCTACTTCTTCACCTCAATATATTTTAAGTATAACAAAATATTCTTTACTAAACAAGATTTATATGGTTATAATAAAGAAGGAAAGAAGTAATAGAATATGAATAATGAAGAAATAGTTTTAAAAATAAAAGAATTAATTGAACAAATAAAACCATATCTTAATATGGATGGTGGAGATATTGAATTTATTAAATACGAAGAGAATTATGTTTATGTAAAATTATATGGAGCTTGTCAAAACTGTGGTTATCAAGATGTAACTATTAATGATGGTTTATTATCTTTTTTTAAAAGCGAAATACCTGAGGTAGAAGGCGTTATTAATGTGAATCTATAAGCCAAGCTATTTTTTCTATAGGAGCATATTTAGATATTTCTAAATATGCTTCTTTTAAAAAGTACTCATAATCATCGGCTTTCATTACTATTTTAACTAAACTTTCTTCTGATGCATTATTATTCATTATTTCATCATAAATATCAAAATAATAAGTTGGATATAAAAGACGAGCATAAAGCATTTGATAACTATAAATAGAATAATGAGTTGTTTTTAAAAAACTAGTTAATTCATCTAAAGCTTCCATATTATCATCACTAAAAAATATTGCTTTTAAATATTCGGCCATATCTCTAACTTCTAAATCAAAAACAAAGGATAAAGGATTTAAATAATTAAGTTTAATATTAGGATAATAGATACGGCGATGACTAACTACAACCGGATCATTTATTAATCGAGGATAATTATTAACTGTTGATATAGTATAACTAATAGCATTTTCAGCTAAACCTAAATAATAACTAAATGATTCTGCTATTTTTTCTTTTTTTAAACCTAATTCTCTAATTTGATATTCATAATAATCATTTTTATCACTCCATAATTTAGCCCAATTATTCCTATATAAATTACTATTATGAGTATTTAATATTAATTTTTTATTTAAAGAAGCCATATCTAACATACTATATTCTTCTAATATATTTTTAGCTTTTAATAAAATATAATCATATTCCCCAACTTTAGTTAAAACATTTCCATCTTTATTTAAAATAATATCATGACAATCAATATTTTTTTCTTTCATTTCTTTACTACAATAAATAATATCATCTAATTCATCTAATAATCTATTATAATATATAAAAAAATAATCATCTTTATTATATATAAAATGATACCTGCCATTTAATTCATCTATTTTTATATCTTTAATATTATAATAATAATTAATTATTTCTTCCATACTATATTTTATAAAAGAGGTTTAAAAAAAATTCGTTATTTTAACGAATTTTTTATTTATTAAATTTAGCAACTAAAGCATCAAACATATTTTCACAAGCTTGTAAAAAGGCTGCTTTATCGGCCGTAAAATCAACTTGGCTATTATTTACAGGTTCAACCACGGCTGATTCACTCATATTAGAAGCACTTGGCATAACTGGAGCAACATTTGGTGTGCTAACTTCTGGTGCCATGCTTGGGGCAACATTGCTAGATGCTTCCATATTAACATTTGGACTTACTGGCATCACAGGATCTGGTGCAGGTGCTGGCATAGAGGCCGCTACTGCTGGAGATACTTGTCCTTGCACTACTTCTTGACTTGGCATAACACTCGCATCTGGCATGGGAGCTGGAGCAGGACTTGCCGGAATTTCACTAGCTGCAGGTGCTGGAGCACTTGGAGCTGCTTCTATATTTGGCATACTTGTTGGAATACTTTGATTCATCATATTTGGATCTATACTTGGCATTACATTAGGTATTCCAGCATTTTGGTTTACTACTGAATCAACTGGAACAGCTGGAGCAACATTTTGGTTAACACTCGCATCTGGACTAGCAACTCCCGTATTAGCCATAGTAACTGGATTATAATTAGCTTTTAAAGATTCAAAAGAAGCAATTGGTAAAGTTAATTGCGAATAGAAAATATCATCCCCAAGTAAGCTTTCCGGAATAGATATATAATCCATTTGATTCCCAGCAATAATATTCCGAAGCATTTCTTTAACTGCTCCCCATTCATTTTGATCTTCTATCTTACTTAATTTTGTTCCATCAAATTTAGAAACTAAAATAATAGGTAAACCCATCGTTCCATTTGCTTCATTATCTAAAACAACATATTGTCCTGCACTTCCCCTGAAAGCAGATATTAAAGGTTTTTCTTCCTTTCTTCCAGACGTTAAATTTATACTTATTTTATTCACATTAATCAATCCCTTCATGATATAAGTATTATAACAAACTTCCCTTTTTTTGACAAGTTTTTAATCTATTCTTTTTAAGATAAAATATTTACAACCATAAGCACAATAATTTTTAATATAATCATCTATTTTATCATAATCATTAACATCTTTATAATTTTTATTATTCTTATTATTAAATCCTTTTAATCTAACTTTATTATAAGCATAATCTCCTAATATATAATCAAATTCATCATAATAATCTGTTATTTTACCTTCTAAATCTTGCACATTTAAGCCATCATTATAATTCTTTATTACTTCATACTTTTTATTATCAATAATTACTTCCATATATCTTTATACCACCAAGAAAGCTACAACTGCAACAAGCATTATTGTTGTACATATAACACTCATAATAAGTAATATATCCACATATCCATTTCCACTTGTTACTTTATTCTTTTCCTTTTCTATTTCATCTATTGCTTTTTCTAATAAATATTCTTTATTAATAGCATTTTCTCTTATCTTAAAATAATCATATACTTCATGATTTAATTTATCTATTTCTTCACTACTCATATTATTAATCATATCTATATTATAATTTAAGATTTCATAAGCTTTTAAATTTAAAATATTTTTTTCTTTTGGTTCAATTATTTTAACATTTTCTTGCATTTGTTTATTAAAATATTCTACAACTTGCCAAACATTAGGAGTCATATTAATATAATTAAATGATACTCTTAAAGGATTAGGTGTTGAAGGACTATATAATAATTCAAAAAAATCTTTGACTTCTTTTTCCGTTAAATGAAAATTCATTTTCTTACAAATTAACATATCTATTAATTCTTTTTCTATTTCATATAAATAAGGATTTTGGCGAAAGACTTTAGTTCTTTCTTTTTCTTTTTCTAATTCATTAAAATTTTCTAAATTTTGAAAAAATTTATCTAAATCAACTCTTGAATAACCAAATTTAGTTAAATTTTCAATTAAAGCTTCTTTATTATTAGCTTGGTAAGGATTTAATATGTCAAGTTCATTATAAATAGTGACTAAAGTACGAATAACAACCGTCAAAAAAGAATTATATTTAATACCATTAATTTCACTCTTACTTATTTGATAGTCATTAATTGCTTTTGTTAAAGCCTCATTTATAAACACTTGATTCACATTAGGTTCCTCCCTTATTATTCAGTATAGCACAAATAATTAATGAAGTGAAGAATAAAATAGGAAAAATTTTTATAAAATTTTTCCTATTTTATGTAAGAGGAATATTTAAAGAAGAACTTTCTTCCTTTATTGTATCTCCATAGATAAGAGGTACTCTTCCATTTATAACTTTGGAAGCAACAAGTACATCATAGGATATTGTCAGTTCTTTCTTACTAACTGGCGTTGTTATTAATTCTCTTAAATCAATAGTTACAAATAATTCTACTAAAGCATTATTAAGACCATAATTAGTTATTTTACTTTTAATATTAGTTAAAATAGAATTAATAAAATCAACTTTAACATATAACTTAGGACCAAAGCTAGATAACAAAGGACTTTTACTATAAATAAAGAAAGGAAAATCTAATATAAGACCATTATTTTCTAAATTAATTAAATCATCATATATAACATCCGTTATAACTTCTAAAGCTTCATATGCTTTATCTAAATTATAATCAACATATAATATTTCTCCATCTTTATTTTTATTAATAATTAATATATTATCTAAATTCTTATTATTTAAAACATCATAACTAATATTTTTACTTAAAAAACTATTAGTATATTTAGTTAAATTTTGTTCCATTACTTTTATTATTAAAGGATTAGCTTTTTTAGTATAATTATTTATTAATATATAAGTTAAAATAAATATTAAAATAATTATAATTATTATTTTAGTTGTTAACTTTATTTTTCTTCTTTTTCTTGCTTTCATATTTTATTATTATGTTTATTTTTTTAAAAAAAGACTAAATAAAAAAAGCAAATTAATGCTTTTAAAATCCAAGAAAAGTTTTTAAGAATAAGAATAAACCTGCTAAAAAGGCTATAGCTAATAAAAAGATTAATATTTTAACACCAAGACCAATTTTTTCATTATCTACAAATTCATTATCAACAAAATCTTTTTCTTTAAAAGAATCTGTATTAGAATAAAAAGTATTATCTAATTTTTCTTCTTTTATTTCTTCTATAGGAGTTATTACTTTTGGCTTTTCTTCTTCATCTTTTTCTAAATTAAAAACTTTACTAGTTTTTTCAATTTGTTCAATTGTTTCTTTAATACCATCAAAGACTTCGGTATTATCACTACCCTTTAAATCAGTTAAAATATCTAAAGGATCAGCATTTCCAGTATCATCATCACTTTCTTTAGTATTTTTAACTTCATTTATTGTAATAGTATTAATTAAATTCATTAAATCTTCATCTTCATCATCTTGATGATTATTTTCTTCTTTAACTTCATTTAAATTTAAATTATTTAAAATATTAAATTGGGTATCTCTTAATTTTTTATTTCTTACTTCTTCATAAGTTTCAACTTTTTCATTCTTCGCTTGGGCTAAAAATGAGTTTAAGTCATATTCTTTCGTTGTTTCTTCGGGAATAATAGAGACTTCTTCCTCTTCTTTTTTTACTTCTAAATTAATACTCTTTCTTCTTGGTGCCTCTTTATAACGGGTATCTAATATTTTCTTAATTTTTTCGACATCAATTTCATTTTCATGATCACCTAATACGGTGGCATTACTTTTGACTTCATAACTATTTAATTCTTGTTTGTTTAAATCCCTGTAGAGATCTTCATTTTTCTTTACCCTAGAAGGAGCACTACTTTCATCATAATATTTATTCATTCTTGAGTCCATAAACAAATACCTCAGTTTGATTTTACCATAAAATTCGCCATTTTTAAACAACTTTAGCTATTTTTATCTAAGGATTGACAGTTATTGTAATTGTTAATTCTTTTTCCATATTCTTAAATTTAGCTGATATGGTTACTGTTCCTTCTTTTAAAGCTTTAACAAGACCCGTATTACTAACCGTGGCTATTTCTTCATTAGAACTTTGCCAAATAATTTCTTCATCTAAAGAAGGCACAATTTTTAAGGTTATTTCTTCTCCAACAGCAATTTCTTTTTGACCTTCAATATGCCTTTCCTCTTCTGGCACTTCTTCTTTTGGTTCTTCAGGTAAAGCTTCTTCAGGAATATTTTCCTCAGGCACATTTTCTGGCTTTTCTTCTTCTAAAGGCAAAACTTCAAAAACAATAGATGCTTCCAGATTACCATCAACCGTGGTAACTTTAATCACTGTTTTGCCAACCTTTAAGGCTTTTAATATCCCATTTTCGTTAATCGTCGCAATGTCTTCTTTTGTACTTTGCCAAATAACTTCTTTATTTGTTGCCTCTTTTGGCGTAATATTAGCTCTAAAGGTTACTTCTTCATTTACATAGCCTTTTGTTTTCCCACTTATTGTTACCTTTGTAACTGGCACATTTCCTTCTTCTTTAGGAGGTTCTTCTTCTGTTTGTTTTTCCATGACGGTAACTAAACATGTATCATTATATTTACCATCATAAGTTGAAACAGTTATTATAGCCGTGCCAAGGTTCATCCCTTTAACTAAGCCATTATCAACAGTTACAATATTTTCATCACTTGATGTCCAAATTAAACTTTGTTCTTCTATTAAAGAGCTTATAACACTTAATAAATAAGTATCATTTAGATTTAAGCTTAATTCATGAGTATTTAAACTAATACTTTCTTCTTTTTCTTCTTTTTTAGTACTTTCCCATTTAGCAACAAGTAATAAATTACTAGTAACAGGTTTACTAAAATCATATTCTTCTCCATTTAAATACCAACCTAAAAAATTATAATCTGGCCTATAGGGATCATTTGGTTTAGTTACATAACCATTTTCTTTAACTTTTTGACTACTTAAAGAATAACCCCCGTTGGTATCAAATTCAACATTATATTTTTTAAAACAACCTGTTAATAATAAACACATTATTATTAATATACTAACTTTTTTCACAACTAAAACCTCTTCTTTCATCTATTCTAGGTAGATTTATTGTATCATATTTTTTATTGATTTTTCTACTTTATTTATATATAATTCTTATTAGGAGGATTTTAAAAATGGCCAAATTAGTCGTTGATAAAGATAAGTGCATGGCCTGTGGATTCTGCTATAGTACTGATGATGAACATTTTTCACCTGATGATGAAGGTTATTCTGAAGTAATAAGTCAAGATAATTTAGAAAACATCTCGGATGTAGTGGATTCTTGTCCAACAGGTGCAATATCCTTAGAAGAAGAATAAGAGCTTATGCTCTTATTTTTATAAATTATATAATTTTTTAACTTCTTTAATTGTTAAAGGTCTTACTTCACCTGATTTTAAACCATCTAATGTTAAAAAGCCATAGCTAATTCGGCTTAATTTTATAACATCATGATGTAGTTCATTAAATATTCTTTTAACAATGTGATTTCTTCCTTCTATAATTGTTAATTCTATTAATGATGTATCTTTTTCTAAATTTTTATGTTTTATTTTAAATCTTTTTATTTTAGTTAATCTATTATCAATTATTATTCCTTGTTTTAATTTAAAAATATCTTCACTTGTTAATTGTCCTTTTATCTTGGCAATATAAGTTTTTTCTACTTCAAAAGATGGATGCATTAAATGATTAGCTAATTTCCCATCATTAGTTAGAATAATAAGACCTGTTGTATCATAATCTAACCGGCCAACTGGATATATTCTTTCTTTGGTATCAACAAAATCACAAACAGTTCTTCTTCCTTCTTTATCACTCACGGAACTAATTACTCTTCTTGGTTTATTTAATACATAATATTCATATTTTATTTCTTTATTTAAAACTTTTCCATCAATACTTATAATATCTGATGGTTCTACTTTTGTTCCTAATTCTTGGACAATTTGCCCATTGACCATGACTTTTTGCTTCTTAATTAATTCTTCAGCTTTTCTTCTTGATGTATAACCTAAAGAAGCAATAACTTTTTGTAAACGTTCCATCTTTTCACCTCTTCTTTTTTTTATTCTATCATGCTTCTTCTTTTTTGTCTATTTTCTTAAAATAATAAAGATGTTATTAAAAAAGCAACCGTTATACCAACTAAATCGGCGAAAAGACCAACACCTAGAGCATATCTTGTTTTTTTAATTCCAATGGAGCTAAAATAAAGAGCTAAAACATAAACCGTGGTATCTGTGCAACCTTGTAAGACAGAAGCAAGCCGGCCAAGATAAGAATCTGGTCCATATTTAATAAATATGTCATTCATGATGGCGAGTGATGCTGTTCCTGAGATAGGTCTAAGTAAAGCCATTGGCATAATTTCCATGGGTATATTGATAAAATGAAATATTTTTTGAAAAAAAGTTAAAAAAGCATTAATAAAATTACTATCTAAAAAAATATTAATAGCAAAAACCATGGCTATAATCGAAGGAAAAATATTAAATGTTATGATTAAACCTTCTTTAGCTCCTTCTAAAAAAGAATCATAGATATTAACTTTTTTCTTAAAACCATAAAAAACCACAATTATGATAAATAAGGGAATAACAATTTTAGATAAAATATTCATTTTATTTTCCTTTCTTCCTAATAAAATAATCAAGTAATAAACCAGCTAAACTAGAACAAAATGTCGCAATAACTCCAGGCATTATAATCTCCGATGGATTAGTTGATCCATGTGCAAGTCTTAAAGCTAAAACAGTCGTAGGAACAATAGTAACACCCGCGGTATTTAAAACTAAAAATGTAATCATTGGTCTTGAAGCTGTATCTTTTTTTTCATTAATATTTTGTAATTCTTGCATAGCTTTTAAACCAAATGGCGTTGCCGCGCTACCTAAGCCAAGCATATTAGCTGCGATGTTGGAGGCAATAAAACCTAAGGCTTTATTGCCTTTAGGAATATCAGGAAAAAGAATTTTTAAAAAAGGTTCAACTAAATTAGCAAATTTTTTTAATAAACCTGAATCTTCAGCAATACGCATAATTCCTGTCCATAAAACAATAATAGGTAAAATAGATAAGATTAATTCTAAAGCTTTTGTTCCATTCGTTAATATACTATCATTAATAACATCTAAATTACCAGTTAAAAAAGAATAAATAATACCAATAATAATTAAAAAAAACCAAATATAATTTACCAAAATTTCACCTTCTTAATTAATTTTTGCCAAAAACTTATATTTTCTTTTTCTGTTTTTATATAAATATTTATTTCTTTAATTAAATTATCTTTTAAATATATTTTAGCTTTACCAATTAAATCATTATTTTGATATTTTTTTAAATTATATAATTCATATTTTATATGTAAATTCTTTTTTTCTTTTTTAGTAATAGGTACATAGACATCTTCTTTTATATATAAAGTATCATCTTTATATTTAGTTTCTTTTTTTATTTTAAAATTATTTTTATCTAAGATTAAAAAAGCTTGATAATTTTTATATATTGTTTCATAGATAGATAAATGATCTGCAAAGTCATTTGGATCATTTAATGTTACTACCACAAGATCTAAGTGATTTTTTGAGGCAGTTGTAACTAAAGTCCTTCGCGCTTTTTGGGTAAAACCTGTTTTACCTCCTGTTGCATATTCATAACTATGTAAGAGTTTATTTTTATTAGTCCAAGAATAAGTTTTATAATTAGTTTTAACTGTATATTTTTTGGTTCCAAATATTTCTCTAAATATTTTATTTTGATAAGCATATTTAGTTAATAAAGCCATGTCTAAAGCTGTTGATATATTACCACTTCCATCTTTTTCTTCAAGACCATGGGCATTATAAAAGTAGGTATTAGTCATTCCTATTTTTTGGGCATAACTATTCATTAAAGAAGCAAAGTTTTCCATGGAACCAGCAACTTCATAAGCTAATGCAATAGCAGCATCATTCCCACTTCTTAAAAGAAGTCCATATAATAAATCTTTTATGGTTAATTTTTCTCCAACTTCAATATATATAGCACTACCATAAGCTTTTAAAACATTATCTTTAATTGTTATAACTTTATTAATATCAATATTTTCAATTGTAATAATAGCGGTCATTATTTTCGTTGTTGAAGCAATAAGTTTTTTTTCATTAATATTTTGTTCATAAAGAATCCTGCTTGTATTTAAATCCATAGCAATAACAGATGAAGCACTTAAAGCTTTAACACTTAATGGTATTAATAATAAATATAAATAGATAAATAATTTTTTCAAAATAATCCCTCTTTTATCCTACATATTAACTAATATTAAATTAATTTTAAAATTAAATTGTTTTTGATAATATCACCCTTCCCTTAAGAATATTATTAAAAGCCAAAAAAAAGAACTCTATTGAGTTCCATAGATTTGTCATAATTTGAAACTTAATATTTTCTTAATGAAAGAGAATACTATCATAAGAAAAATTAAGAATAAAGAACCTATCAAGTTCTTTATTCTAGTTAATTGTTTTCATTAAGTCCTTCCAAAAATTATTTATTATATTGTTTGAATCTCCAAGACAATCTCCAAAATCACATTCTATTTTTCCGTTATTCTCTATATAAGAATACTTTATTTCTTGATTTTCATATTTTATATATGTTATGGAATTATTTAATAAAGTATAAATATAACTTTCCTCAAGTTGGTTATTACTATTATATATATTATAGATTAATTCATCACTTATTTCATTATATACAAATGTTTTTTTGGTTTTAATATCTTCATTAATAAAGCTAAATAGGATTCCATCTTTTTGATATTTTTCTTTAATAGAATTTTTTATATACTCATTATTATAGGTAGTATTATCTTTATTTTTTAAAGAATTATCTTTAATATATTCATCTTTTTTAAATATTAATTCATTATTAATATAATCCCTTTTTAAATCTAATTTCATTATTTCTTGTAAATCATCATTATAAATAATTTTTAAATATAGATTATTAACTATTCTTTTAATATTCTCTTTCGGTAAATATTCATTATAACCAGCATAGTCAGTAAACAATATTCCTTTGTTATCATTTATACTATATATTAATATATCATTATTATTTTTATCTTTATAAAATAAAGTAATACTATTAATTGTATATTGATTTGAATGTTCTAAATTATCTATTTTAAAATATTTCTTATAATTAGTTTCAATGAACAAACCATTTGAAACTAAAAAATTTTCACTTTGCCCATTTATTATATAAATCTGAATAGAATTATACTGATTAATAAAATAATAACTTAAAAACATTATAAATAATAATATAATACATCCAATTAACAACCTAATAATCTTTTTATTTTTTATAATTTTATTATATAAATTTAAAGATAAATTGTTAATTTCTTTTTTGTTTTTTAAATTTAATTTTTGTCCACATAATATTTCATTAATTGAAACATTAAAAATTTCACTTAATTTTAGAAGAGTTGCAGAATCGGGAATAGTAATTCCTCTTTCCCATTTACTAACAGCTTGTCTACTAATTGGAATTTTTTCTGCTAATTCATCTTGAGTTAATTTTTGTTCTTTTCTTAATTTTAGTATAAATTCTCCAATTTTTTTATTATCCACAACTACCACTCCACTTTTATAATATTACTATCTTAACATTTTTTAAAGCATTTAATTAAGCGAATTATTATTCTTTATAAAAAGTGATAATTTTTTTACTTAAAAATTATGTTTAAATTTTCGGTATAACATCCATCTAAATTACAATATTCCATTTCTATTTTAATGTTATCTTTAAAATCATTTGGTTTAACCATAAGAAAAGCATCTAGTTCACCTATATAATTACCTTCATCATCAACAAATATTTCCCCTTCTTCTCTGATAATTAAATTTTCTAATTCATTTTTACTTATATAATTATTTTCATAGAAAAGTTGATCATTAAAAAATAATTTTATTGAACAAATTTTAATATTATCATCTAATATATTAAAATTTGTTATTTTCAAAGAACGCTTTTCATTATGATATTCGGCAATACCTTTTTCAAAAGAAAAATGTTCAGATTTACCTGTGAAAGTATAAATTAAGTCAATATTTTCTATTTTTTGTTCTTCTTTTTTTACATTTTTAGTAATATTTTTTAATAAAAGCTTTATTCCAAATATTGATGCTATTATAAATAAACATATAATTGTTATCGTAATTATATTAAAAATAATTTTCTTGAACATTCAATTCACTCCTAATTATATTTATAATAATATTTTACTCTAAAATAAATTAAACTACAAATCTTTATTATAATTAAAAGTAAAAGAAAAATTCCTATCGTAGTTGTTATACATATTCCTAAACCATTTTTATTAAACATTTGCTTTAATAAAATATTATTACTTATTTTTAAATATGGATATATACTATTGATTAAAATAGCAACTATAACACTAATTAAAATACTAAATAAGCATATAAATAAATATTCGATTAAATTATAGCTTAATTGCTTATTATTATATCCCAATATAAATTTTATATAAAACTCTCTTTTCTCTATATGTATTTGTAAAAAAAACAAAATAAATAATACAATAAAGGAAAACATAAAATTTAGGATAATACATATTAAGACCATTCTAAATATGGAATTATACATTGATATTTCCCTTTGTCCTCCACTATCATATAAATAAGCATTACCATGTTCATTTAATATTCTTAAAACTTCTTTAGTATTTTTTTGTTTATCTACTATAATTCGTTTAGCATCAAAATTATCACTTAATTTATCAGTTATTTTATCAATAAATTTAATATTTAAATAACAATTCATACTATCATTTAAATTATTTTCATAAAGTCCAATTATTTTAAACTTAACTTCAACTTTATCATTTATAATAAAACCAATTTCTTGATTAATATAACTAGATAAATCTAATATGCTTTCATCATTTTTCTTTATATATTTAGGTAATATAATTTCATTATAATTTTGAGGATAACCACCAGTTGATAATTTAGGCATATAATCTTTAAATAAGGCATAAGTTGTAAATAATCCCAATTCATTTGACATAAATAAAGGATTATTAAAATCATTATATATCAATTCAATGGAATTAATTTTATTTAAATCTATTTTATCATCTAATGGATAATAAATAATATCTCTATTTTTTAATTGATTATAAATATTATCTTCTATATATTTTTGTACTACAAAAATATATTTAAACAAATATATGAATAATAATGAAAATAATGATAATATTATAATTATATATAAATTGTATTTTTTTCGAAATATTTTTTTTATATAAAACATTTTTAACTCCTATATAAACAACAATAAAGTAAGAATGAAATATCATCCTTAATTTTGATTACAATATATGTCCAAGTAAATCCTTTCATGATGAAATATCTTCTAAAATATTTGATTTATGATTACTTAAAAATGATATAACTATTAATATAATCATAATAAACATGATTATAAAAAATATATTTATTAAATTTGAAAATGCCAATGCAAAAGTAACATCTTTAAAGTTATTGTCATATAATGGCAAATAATATTGAAAAACCTGCAAATAAATATGAGTTAGAGGAATTAAAATAATAAAACTACAAAACAATAAAAGGGCATTATTAAAAATTGTTTGTTTTATTATATTTTTATTATCATAACCTATTAATTTATTTATAGATAAATTAGAACGATTGATTTTTTCTTTATACAATGTTATAAAAATTAATATCAAAATTAAACTTATAGTTATTACTTTTTTTACACTAATCAAAGAATATAAAGATTTTAATGCTATTTGCGTATTAATACCCGCTATTTTAGTAGCATATAAACCATTATTTTCAAGTTCTTTTAAAACTTTTTCTTCATCAACAATATTTTTAATTTGAAACAATAAATCGTGATCACTCGATGAAGTAATTTCATATTTACTAGTTTCAAATAGATTTCGCAATTCTTCAATGTTAGTATAATAAGTATAACAAGCTCGTGGATCAGCATATTCATTATCTGCTTCATATAATCCTATTATCTTAAAATGAGCAGTTTTTTGTTTGTTGTCTGATTCCTCATGAGATACTAAAGAAATGGTTTTGTTTAAGAATCTAGTTAAATCTATTTCTTTAGATTCATCATAGTCTCTTAATTCAGTTGAATAATAAGGCAAATATTTATTTGGACATATTAGGACATTTTCGTCTTTATTATCATTTGTAATTTCTTCCCCCACAACTACTTTTTGAGAACCAACTATACCATATAATGACATTACAGGTAAATCTTTATCACTATTTATTCCTTTAACCCATGTATTAACTGTATAGTCACTAGAAGGAAAATAACCTTCAACCTCAGAAATGTTATCCAGTATTTTCTTTGCTTCATCTACATTAGGAAGATCTCGTAATTCATAAGTTCTAAAAATGATTTCATTGAGAATTGTATTTTCCCAGTAAGCATGAATAGAATTAGAAATAGAAGATATAGTCAATGAGAAAGCAAAACAAATACTTATTAAAATAATTAAAAAATAATTTGATTTTTGCCTAAAAAATTTTTTTATTAATAACATCATATTCTTTTCAACCTACCATTATCCATCTCTAAAATAACATCAGCATAATTTTTGGCATCGCTACTATGACTTACCATAATAACACATTTATTTTCAGATGCTAATTCTTTTAGAAGATTAAATATATATTTTTCATTATTAATATCTAAGTTTCCAGTTGGTTCATCTGCTAAAATTATGTCAGGGTAATTAGCTAAAGCTCGAGCAATACATACTCTTTGTTGTTCGCCTCCAGATAATTGTTTTGGAAAATGATTTTTCCTTTTTTCTAAACCAACTTTGTCTAATAACAATAAACTTCTTTTAAAAATCTCTTTTTTATTGGAAAAATTTTTGTTTATTAACATTGGAACCATAATATTTTCATAGGCTTTTAAATATTTATCTAAGTAAAATTCTTGAAAAATATAACCTATTTTTTCATTTCTTAATTTTGCTAATTCTTTGGAATTTAAATTGCTAATGTTATTATCATTAAAAATAATTTCTCCTGAATCTGCATTATCAATTAAGCCTAATAAATGAAGTAAAGTTGATTTTCCTGAACCACTATGGCCTATAATAAGATAAAATTTTCCAAGTTCAAAATCTATATTAATATTATCTAAAGCAAGTATATTTTCATCTTTAACTTTATAAATTTTCTTTATATTATGTAATTTTAATACAACATTTTTCATTACTTCTAATTATCTCCTTTGATAAAAATATTACATTATTTTTAAAAAAAATAAAAGAACCTATTAAGTTCATTTTAAATAATTTTGTTTTATTTATAATTGTATACTAAAGGTGCTATATTATTTTATCATGTGTTCCAACTTCATATTTTTTGCGTTAAAAACTCCTTCTTTACTAATTGCAACTAATCCATTAATTGAATAATCCCAATCGTCTGGCAAGGATAACATAAATGATAATAGCCCTTTTGCTTTATAACTTAAATTTTTATCTCTCAAATGGTAATTGCTCATTATAGTATAATTTTTATTTTTTTCTATTTTAAATTTTGCCATTATTAATTTTCTCCTCTCATAAAAAAACAGACCATATAAGTCTGTAACTAATTAAAAAGGTGTAACTATATTTAAACTACATCATAAGAAATAGTATATTTACCATAACATATATTTGTTGTATTTATTACATATTCTTAGTTAATCACTATGTAGTCATTATTTTCGTTGTTGAAGCAATAAGTTTTTTTTCATTAATATTTTGCTCATAAAGAATCCTGCTTGTATTTAAATCCATAGCAATAACAGATGAAGCACTTAAAGCTTTAACACTTAATGGTATTAATAATAAATATAAATAGATAAATAATTTTTTCAAAATAATCCCTCTTTTATCCTACATATTAACTAATATTAAATTAATTTTAAAATTAAATTGTTTTTGATAATATCACCCTTCCCTTAAGAATATTATTAAAAGCCAAAAAAAAGAACTTTTCTAAGTTCTCTAAAATATTTATAATTAATTTCTTAATGTTCCAAGGGAAACAACATAAACTCCATCTTTTCTTTTATAAGAATAATTAGCTCCAGTTAGAACAACCAAAAAGGCTGGTTCTCCACATTTTTTCGTATCAACACGTTCTTTAAATTTTAAAAGATTACAAGCAGCTTCATCGATATAACCCGCTCCAAGTTTTATTTCTATTGCTCCCCATTTACCACTGCTGGTCCTAAGAATAGCATCAATTTCAAAATTTTTCTCATCACGATAAAAGGTTATATCTCCTCCATAACTTTGCGTATAAATTTTTAAATCTCGCATACAAAGAGATTCAAATAAAAAGCCAAAAGTATTTAAATCTCTAATTAAATCATTAGGTTTTATTTCTAGTATTGCTGTTGCAATAGATGGATCAACAAAATATTTTTTAGGTCTAGTCCGAAGAGCATATCTACTTCTAAAATTTAAATTAGTAACATTAACATCTTCAATTACAAATAATTTTTCTAAGGTATTTAAATAATCAATTAAAGTTGGTTTAGAAATATTACCATTTAAATTAGTTTTAATATCTCTTGCCATAGTTGCATTAGCAACAGGAGTTGAAATGTTTCGTGCTAGACTTCTTAAAACATTTAACATTTTTTCAGGATTTCTTTCTACTCCATCTATTCTTTTTACCTCTTCATGTAATAAAGATTTAACATACTCTTTAGCAATTCTATATTTAGCATCACTTTTAACTTCAATTGCTGCAGGCCATCCCCCTCTTACAATAATACTTGCTAAATCTTCTAGGGATAATTTAGATACACCCGAGATATCTTTACCATCTATAATATCCGAAAATTTAACTTCTCCTGTTGATTCGCCTGATTCAAATAAACTCATTGGGCGCATTAAAACTCTAGCTATCCTTCCTGTTCCTGTGTGCATAGTTTCACCTTCACTTGGTTTGGCTGATCCTGTAAGAATATATTCACCCTTTTTCCCTGAATGATCGACATCAGTTCGAACTAGATCCCAAACAACAGGATACATTTGCCATTCATCAAACATTCGAGGTTTTTCGCCATTTAAAAATAATGATGGTTTTGTATTTTTAATTTCTTCATATTCTTGTTTTCTATCTGGATTTTGAAACTCGATTACACTTTTTGCATGATTAATACCCGTGGTTGATTTGCCACACCACTTGCATCCTTCAATAAGAACTGCTCCCATAATCTGCATTAATTCATCTATTTCTTTATCAACAACTCTTGGTAAATATCGCATAATAATACTCCTTTTTTCTAAATTTATTATATCTTAATTTTACCAAAAAAGCAACTTTTGTTTTACTTTTTGAGAAAATTTATTAAAATTAAAGATAATTAATATTAGAAAAATAAGATCTTTTATTCAATACTAAATTCAGCATATACAACATTAGGTCGAGGATCTTTACTTTCAAAAATATGAGCTTCTTTAACTAATCTATAATCTCCTTTAGACAATTCTCCATATTTTCTTTTCCAATTAATATCTTGTTCTAATATATGGTCTTCATTTACTTCTAAAAAAGCTCCATAACTATATATTTCTCCTTGTATATCTTCTAAAGTAATCCATTTTCCATCCTCTTTTTTATCTATCCGAAAAGAAGTATCATATGAATGTAATTCATCATCATTTAAATCCGTGATAATTATAGATGCCCCTTTATTAGTTAAAGTATCCTCTTTTATAGTCATAGTAACTTGTTTTAACTGTTTTTCTTCAGGAGTATCTTGACATCCAACCATTATTAAAATCATTAACATAAGAATTATAAATTTTAAACTTCTTTTCATTTTACTTATCCTCCAATATATTTTAATAATATCATAAGATAATAAAAAAAAAAAAGAGTTATTCACTCTTAACTAGCATTATAATCATATATACCATGAATTTTTTCTAAATCACTTGTTTCTAAATCATCAACTTGCCATTTATCTTGATCATTTTTAGAACAATTAATATCTATGGTATATTCCACTCTATCTGTTGTTTTTTTCATTTGTTCTAATTTATAATCTAAATATAATTTATCACTATAAGATCCTGTTTCATCTTTAAATTCATCAACATTTTCATTTAAATAATTAGCCGCATTCTTTTGGGCTTTATATAAATCATAAACAGATATTTTAACTTTAACTATTGCTTTATTATCTTCATATTTTTCTTCTAATATTTCATATTTTAAATCACTATATTGTTTCTTTAAAATATCTCTATATATTTCTTTTTGACTATCATTTAAATTTTCTTGTTCTACCACTTCTTCTAAACCTGTTAATACTGATGCACTTAAATTCTTATATTGATCTAAAAAATGTTCTGTTGCATCACTTGCATCCATTTTATTTAAACTACACCCACATAATAAAAATAAACTTAATCCTAAACATATAAATATTTTTTTCAAATTATCCTCATTCCTTTACTTTTATTATTATCTTTATTTTTAATTTTATACATTATTATAACTTAATTTAATAATATTATAGATATTTACTTCTTCTTCATTTATTCCTTTATCTAATTTCTTAAACATTTCTTTTTTAATATTCTTTATATCTATACATTCTTTCTTAAACCATTCTAAATATAAATATTTTAATTTTAAAAAATCTTTTTCTTCATCTAATTTATTTATTTCTAAAGTAATAAATTCTTTTATTTCTAAACATTTTCTTAAATCTAAATTATTATTTAATTTAGTATCTTTTTGAAAATATAAATCTTTAAGAGGAATATTATATAATAAATCTAGTAAAGCTAATTCATCTTTTAACATTAAAGAACTTCTGGTTATAATATGACCATCTTGAGCAAATTCTAAAGCTATAACATTATTTTTATCGGCAATTAATGTTGCATATTTTAATTTACCATTTTTTAAAATAGTTTTATTTTCTATTTCTTCTAAAAATTCTTTATTTACTTTTCCATTATATTTATATATTTCTTTAAATTTTTTACTAGTTACTTGATATAAAGGTATTTTTTTAATATATTCAATATTATCATTATCCTCCCAGTCATAAAATAAATAATTATTATCTAAAAAATTTAATTTAATATCATAATAATAATTCAATATTTATTCATCCTTTCTTAAACCTAAAATAATTAATAAAAGACCTATAGGTAATAAATAAAACCAAAACTGTCTAATAATAAAATGAGCAAATTTTAAAAATGTATACCCTATTATAAATAAATTTAAATATAATATTAAAAAGAAAAAAAATATACTACATAATATAATACCTATCATTATTTTTATTTTTTTCATTTGTAATATTATATAAATATGTGATAAAATTATGCAAGGTGATTAAAATAAAAAAAATTATTATTTTATTTAGTTTTATGCTTTTATTATTAAGTGGATGTGGAAAAAAGAATCCTATTGTAACCATGGAGTTTGATGGATATGGAACTATTACCATTGAATTATATCCAAATATTGCACCAAATACGGTGGCTAATTTTGTTAATTTAATTGAAGATGGTTTTTATGATAATAATACTGTCCACCGGATTCAAAAAGATTTTGTTGTCCAAGGAGGAGATCCAACAGGAACAGGTATGGGTGGCCCTGGTTATACCATCAAGGGAGAATTTTCCCTTAATGGGGTTGTTAATAATTTAAGTCATGTTAAAGGTATTATTTCCATGGCTAGAAGTAGTGATTATAATAGTGCCGGAAGTCAGTTCTTTATTGTTTTAAGTGATCAAGCTAAATATTCTCTTGATAAAAGTTATGCTGCCTTTGGCAAAGTTACCAGTGGTTTTGATGTTTTAGAAAAAATGGAAGAAGAAGCTAAAACCATTGATGACATGGGAACATTAGAAGAAAATATTACCATTAAAAAAGCCACGGTTAATACCTATGGCCAAACTTATAAAGTAGAAAAATATAGTTAATAAAAATATTTTAAACTATATTTTTTTTGCGTATCTAAACCATGCGTAGCTGAGATATCTAAATTACCTTGATATATTTGCCCCTTTTGATTAGCTTTTTCTATTTCCTTAATTAAATTTAAAACTTTCGTGGTTGCTTTTTTTTCTAAAGTGGTTAAACTATCTTTTTGTTCTTCATTTGTGACAGGATGATGCCAAGTTAATTTCGTATCTAAATTAATTTTATAATAACTTTTAGGATATTTATAAGCTAAATAACTAACTTTAAAACCAGTTAATTTCTCTATGATTAAATATCCCCATCTTTTAATTCTTGTCCTACTAAAACGGTATAGTCTTAAAAAAGGCCTAACATTTGCCATATTATAAGCAAGGGCTTTACCTATATTTTCTTCCTTGTATACTTCTTTAAATATATTTTCACAGACATTAGCTAAACGAGAATCTTTTTTTATTTTAGGTAACTCTTTCGTTAAAAGATAAGTTTTAGGATAATATAACGTATCAATGACGCTTTCGAATGTAGCATGCCATGATGCATATTTATGCGTTTCTTTATCTTTGGTCACTTCATGCGTATAATAATAAATAAATGGATGATAGATACTATCAGTTAAATGATGCGTTAAATAACCATAGAAAAAACTTTTAACTGTTAAATCATCGGGATGAGCGATTAAATATTCTTGGTATTTTTGACAAACTAAGACAAAATTATGATTAGCTAGTAATTTAACATTCTTTTGCCTCTTTTTAAATATACATATTTGTCTTAATTTAATAAAATATAATAAATCATGTCCTTGACAAGCAGTTAAATAAATATCTTTATCTACTTTTGTTTTTATATTTGGATAAATATTTAAAGCTATTTTATAATGTGTTAATGTTCCTGCCATATATAACCTCTTTTCTTTTCTAGTATAGCATATTTTAATAGTTTAAAAATAATTCTTTTTCATATATAATTATACTAGGTGATATAAAATGGATTTAATAAAATATATTATATTAGGAATAATACAAGGTTTAACTGAACCTTTACCTATCTCTTCATCAGGACATATTTATTTATTTAAACAAATATTTAATACTAATTTATTTAATTCTCTTAATTTTGAAATAATATCTAACTTTGGATCATTTATAGCTATCTTTATTATATTTTGGCAAGATATTAAAACATTAATTATTTCTTTTTTTACTTATATATTTAATAAAAAGAAAAGAAAAGATAATTTAATTAATTTTAAATATTGTTTATATATAATTATTAGTACAATACCTGTTGGTATAACAGGAATAATATTTAAAGGAAAATTAGAAAGTTTATATAATTTAAAAGGTTTAGCTATATCTTTTTTAATTACTTTTTTAGCTTTATTTATTGTTCGTAATATAAAAGGAGAAAAAACAAAAAAAGATTTAACAAGCAAAGATGCAATTATAATTGGATTATTTCAAGCCATAACGATTATTCCTGGGATTAGCCGAAGTGGGACAGTTTTAGTTGCCGCGCTTTTATGTAAATTAAGTAAAGAAGAAGCTTTAAGATATACCTTTATTTTATATTTTCCCGTTAGTTTAGCTAGCATGGCTTTAGGTGTTCAAGATTTAATCCAAAGTGATGCTTTAAGTACGATGGCTCTTCCTTATTTTATGGGTATGCTGGCCGCGGGAATAGTTACTTACTTTTCTTATAAATGGTTAAGTAATATTGTAAAAAAAGGAAAACTTTGGCATTTTTCCCTTTATTGTTTATTTTTAGCACTATTCATCTTCATTTATTTTCGCTAAAGCTTTACTTGAGGCAATAGCTCCATCACTTACCGCGGTCACAAGTTGTCTTAAACTTTTTTGCCGAACATCCCCAGCAGCATAAATGCCTGGGGTTTTTGTTTCAACATCATCATGGGTTATGATAAAACCATTTTGATCTAAATCAACTAAATCTTGAAATAAAGTATTATTTGGCACTTTACCAATGGCCACGAATAAACCATCTATTTTTAATCTCTTCTTTTCTTGACCTTGAAGAACAATTTCTTCTAGTTTATCTTTACCCCTTAGTTCTTTAATAGTTGTATTTAAAATAAATTTAACATTATCTTTTTGTTTTAATTGTTCTAAATAAATATTTTCTCCTTTAAAAGTATTATGACGATAGATTACATAAACTAAAGAACTTATATTAGATAAATATAAAGCTTCTTCTAAAGCTGTGCTACCTCCCCCGTAGACCGCGGTTACTTTCTTTTGATAAAAATTACCATCACAAGTAGCACAATATGATAAACCTCGACCCAAGTATTTATCACTATTTCTTATATCTAAAGTTCTATTTTCTAAACCTGTAGCAATTATAAGCGCTTTTGCTTTAAAATCACCTTTATTTGTATATACTATTTTTTCTTTGGTTACTTTTTTTATATCAGCATATAAAAATTCTCCTTTTAAATTTAGAACTTGTTGATATAATGTTTGGGCATAGGAAAAACCTGAGATAGCCATGATACCAGGATAATTTTCAATTAATGAGGCATTAATTATTTGTCCCCCGTAGGTGGTTTTATCAATAATTAAAACTTTTTTTCCTCCCCTTAAAGCATAAATAGCACTTGTTAAACCAGCAGGACCTGCTCCTATAATTATAATATCATACATATTTATCTCTCATTTCTTGGTTTAATTATATTCTTAGTTTCTTATTTAATCAATATTAATAACAGCTTTTTTAATTAATTTTGCATGTAAGACAACTCTACTGGTATGATTATAACAAGTAGATAATGTTAATATTTTATCATCAATATTTATACTCGTATGAAAATCATATTCACTTCTCCCTATTAAAGTATCTAAAAATTCTTGATGTTCTTTATCTGTTTTAAAACTATTTTTTAAATAATAAGTTTCGGAAGGAATACGGTAGATAGAAAAGACTTGCCATAAAGTACTTTCTTTTTCGGTGACTAAATTAACAACATAATTGTCAGTATTTTCATACCAATTACTTTCAAATATATTTTTTAAAGAACCAAACATTGTTGAATTAGCCCTACCATGGGCATAAATAATTGTATTATCTTGAAAATCAATTGCATTATTCCGATAATCCATGAAAACCCAACCAGCACTATTATATTTTTTATTAAAAGAATGATTTAAATAATAATCATTATCTTTGGTTTGGACAACTGGATAATTGATATTAGTTCCATTTACTTTCAAAAAAGCCACGGTATCTTTATTTTTTTCTTTTAATTCTTGTAAATTAACATTAATTAAAGGTAATTTAATATATTCCCAGTAGTCATCAGGAACAACTTCTTCTTCCTTTTCGCTTGGAGCAACTGGCTCAGGTAACTCAGGAGGATTAATTATTTCCATGTTATTAGTATCATCTTCAATAGGTTTAATTTCCACGGCATTATTTATTTCAAAAACAATATTATCAATTTTTTTATTTTCCATTGACCAGTAAAAGATTTTAATGCCCGTGAATAATAAACCAATTAAACAAAAAATAGCTATACTTAACCAAAATATTTTATTAATTAATATAATTCTTTCTTTTAACCGATATTCTTTTTTTAATTTAGGTAAATCTTTTTTCTTAATATTCTTTTTCATATTCCTTTTCCTATTCTTTTTTTATTGTACCAAATTTCTGACGAAAAGTCTTTAGTTTTAAATTAGAAAATGAAAAAAACTTGAAAAATAAAAAGTGTTA
>CANRDD010000013.1 GCA_947629305.1 uncultured Bacilli bacterium
ATTGGCAATTCTAACCAATTATTTCTAATTGAATCAAAATTATTTTTAAAATCTGTTCTATTGAATATCTTTTGTAATCTATTATAAATATCTTCTGTGTTATTTTCTAACATATTGCTATCATCAAAAATATATTTTTTAAAATAATTTTCTAACTTTCCTTTATTCATATTACAGTTGTTTATTAAATAATAAAAATCTAGTACATCTTTATATCTTGAAGAAATATATCCTAACTTTAATAGAGACTTCATTTTTTCTACAAAAATCTGCTCACACGAATTTATAAGAAGATTTACACTCTCATTAAATACATCTAAATTAAAACAATATTCATCTTGTTCTATTTCAAAATCTTTATGTACTCCAATATCTAGTTTGGTATTTATTTCATAACCAAACTTATCTTTTAATCGGATCATAACTCTTTTTCCATTATAATTTTGATGTTTTAATTCTGTTATTTTAGAAACAATATCAATAGTAACATCATCACTATTTAACTTACTTATAAAATTTTTAATAGAATTATCTTCTAATGAATATTTTATAAAATCTAAATCTAAATCACGAGTTGCACGGCGTAAATCATTTGAAATACTATGCATAACAACTCCGCCTTTTATAGTTACATTTTTATTAAATCCACTTTTAGAGATTTTTAACAAAATTATATCTTGTGCGACTTTTGCTACTGCGTCAGCATTTTTATAACCCATTCCTTCATATTTTTGAATTAATTCATATAAATTCACTAGAAAACCTCCTGTTGAATAATATTAAGTATTCGTTCTTCTTGACTATAATTTTCCAAATATTGTTCTATTTTCCAATTTTGTAAATCATCAACAATATTTCTATAATTTAATATAACTTCTTTATAATAATCAAATGGAATACTTTTCTTATTTTTTATAAGTTCTATTAACATTTTCTCTTTATTATAAATAGTTATTGAAACACCCTCAAATATTATAATTTCTTTTCCAAGTTCAAATAAGTTATCGTTTACAAAAAACTGTTTTATTCTATTATCTTTTATTCTTATGGCATTTCTTTTAGTTGCTAAGCATACTTTATCTGGTATTACATCTGTTAAATTATGATAATAGTACGCTGATTCTCCTGTAATAACCGCTTGAGGGTATTTTTTAACAATAACCTCTAAATAGTGAACATTTTTCTTATCAGAATAAATACCCTTTTCAATTTTAAAAATTTTTTGCTCTTTTACTGCTTTTTTTACTTGATAATTTGATTTATATTCATTTAACAATTCTTTATGTGTATATAACATTTTTTATCACCGCTTTAATTTTAACTTAAATGCTCACATTAGTCAATAATCGTGTGAGTATTTAGTACAATTTTCTAAAAATTTATTAATATAGGGGTTATTTTCTTAAATCAGTTCATTATGTATTCATCTATACAGAACATACCACTTAGGTGGTAAACGCAAACATATCCTACACAGACAACCCTTTAAAAAATTTTTCAAAAAAACTATAAAAATATCTATTTTTTACTATTTTTTTCGTTCTTTTTTAACACGACTGAATAGTTGATTTTCCCTTTATTTATAAGGGTTTATCTTAAGTTTAAAACACATACACATTCAACGTGATAAGTATAACTAAACATATCTAAAATATAAAACTTCGTAATATTATATTGTTTTTTTAATTCTTGTAGATCTCGAACTAAAGTCTGAGGATCACAAGAAACATAGATAATTTTAGGTACTTTTTGTTTTAAAAGAAAATTTAAAGTTTTCGAATCTAAACCTTTTCGAGGAGGATCAATAATTACCGTATTAAAATTAAAATTAATTTTTGTTAAAGCATCTTCAACTTTATTTAAAACAAAAGAGGCAGAAAGCTTATTAATCTTAGCATTATAAGTGGCATTAATAACCGCGCTGGGAACAACTTCTATTCCTAAAACTTTCTTAGCTTTTAAAGAAGCATTTAAACTTAAAGTACCAACCCCACAGTATAAATCTAAAACAAGATCATCTTCCGTAATATTTTCTTTTATTAAATTAAATAACTTGGATGCCACAAAAGGATTTACTTGAAAAAAAGCATCATAAGTTATTTTATATATTATTTTATTAATTACTTCTATTAAAAAAGAATCATTATAATAAACTTGATCATTAAGAACTATCCCAGCTATTTTATTCTTTTCTTTTAATTTATTAATATCTATCTTTAATTTATCATTACTTTTTATGATAATTAATAATTCTTGATTTAAATTACTTCTAATAATAATTTGACCATTTATTATATTTAAATCTTTTAATAAAGGAATAATATTATTAATACTTTTACTAGCAATAGGACATTCATCTATAGGAATAATATCCATAGTTTTTTCCCTATAAAAACCAATAACTTTATTTCTTACTTGTAATGTTATTTTATCTCGGTAAAATAAAGGATGATCATTTTCGATTACTTCAATCTTAATATTTTCTTTTATTCTTTGCAAAATATTTTCTATCTTTTCTTTTTTATATTTTAAAGTATCTTGATAAGACATATTTTGCAAAGAACAACCCCCACATAGGGCATAATAAGGGCAAAAATGATCTACTCTAGAATTGGATGGTTTTATAATTTTAATAACTTTAGCTTCTTGATAATTCTTTTTTTCTTTTATAATTTCTAAATCAACATAATCACCCACAACTACTTTAGGAACAAATGTAACTTTATTATTAACATAAGCTATACCTCTTCCTATATGATCATACTTTTCAATTAAAGCTTTCATGATATCACCTTTTTTAACTTAGTATAGCACAAGTAGTATATTTTTACCAATTTTTACTAATAATAAAAATGGTGAATTATAGTGAATAAAATTGTAAACCGAATTAAAGAAGAATTTACAAAAAATCCTGATTTAATTATAAAAGATATTACTCTTAATATATTAACGAAAATTTATATTATATATTTAGAAACAGTATCTGGTAGTGATAAAGTAAATGATTATATTTTAAAAAATATTATTCAAAGTAAAAATAAAATTAATAAATATAATATATCCTCTTTTTTAGCGGGTCCTAATACAAAAGAAATAAAGAATTATGATGAAATAGAATTTTATTTAACCAATGGTTTTACAATTATTATTTTAAATAATAAAATATATGCTATTGAAACAAAAGCTGATTTAACTAGAAGTATATCTCCGCCTGAGGTTGAAACAGGTTTAAATGGACCTAAAGATAGTTTTACTGAAAATATTCAAACTAATCTTGGTCTTATTAAAAGAAGAATTAAATCAAGTACTTTAAAAATAGATAATAGAGTTATAGGAAGAAAAACAAAGACCCAAGTTAGTGTTGTTTATTTTGAAGATATCGCGGAAGAAGCTTTAGTTAAAGAAGCTTTAAAAAGATTAGATAAAATTGATATTGATGGGATTATTGATGCAAGTAGTTTAGCTTTTTTATTAGATGGGGAAGAAAAAAGTGTTTATCCAACCATTAAACAAACAGAAAGACCAGATGAAGTAGCTTCTTCTCTTTTAGAAGGAAAAATAGCTCTTGTTATTGATACATCATGTTATGTTTTAATTATTCCTTCTTTTTTCATTGATTATATTAATCCTCCCATTGATAACTATAATAAAAGTATTAATGTTAATTTTATTAAACTTATTCGTTTATTTTCCTTTTTTATTACAATTCTTACCCCCGCCTTTTATATTGCTTTAATTAATTATAATCAAGAAGCAATACCGACAACTTTATTAATTAATTTTGCTATTCAAAGAGAAGGTGTTCCTTTTCCCGCGATTATTGAAATGATTATTATGTTATTAATATGTGAAGTATTAAAAGAAAGTGATTTACGTTTTCCATCCACCTATGGATCAGCTATATCAATTCTTGGCGCTATTATCATCGGGGAAGCATCCGTGAATGCTGGTTTAGTTACCCCAATTATGATTATTGTCGTGGCTATTACTTTTATCTCCAGTTTAATCTTTACAAATACAGAGATGAATAATGCTATTCGTTTTTTTAGAGTTATTGCTTTAATTAGTGCGGCAATCTTTGGTTTATATGGCATTGCTTTAAGTTTTCTTTATTTTCTTATTTATACTATATCAACAAGTAGTTTTAATAAACCATATTTTGCTCCTTTTATTCCTTTTGATAAAACATACTTTTTAGATACAGTATTTAAACAAAGTTTAAAAAAAGATCAAAAAAGAAGTCCTTTATTAAGTAAAAAAAATATAACAAAGGAAGGTGAAAATAAGTGAAAAAATTAATTTTAATTATTCCCCTTTTCTTTCTATTAACAGGTTGTAGTGATTATAAAGAAGTTAATGAACTAGCCATAGTTAGTGCTATTGGTATTGATTATGATGATTTAACGAAAGAATTTATTGTAACACTTGAAACATTTAATAATAAAGTTGAAAAAGAATCAAGTAAAGTTACAACTTATACTAGAACAGGAAAAGATAAAGCTATCTCTGTTGCTATAGAAAAAGCCGCGGATAAGTTAAGTGCCAGAGCTTATTATTCCCACATTAAATTATGTGTTTTAAGTTTAAATGTTGCCCAAGAACATTTTGAAGAAATATGTGATTTTATTCTAAGAAGTACTTATTTAAGAGAAAACTTTCAAGTTGTAACAAGTAAAATAGCTCCTGAAGAAGTATTAAAAATTGAAAGTGATGAAAATCCTATTTCTTCTATTGCCCTTAATTTATTGTTGCAAACAAATGCTTATGCCTCCAATTATGCTAGGGATTTAGCCTTTGATGTTTTCTTAAAAGAAATAATAGAGTTTGGTTCTGATGGAGCCATGAGTGTTATAAATGTAGAAAATAATAACTTTTATATTGATGGATTAGCTATTTTTAATAATTATAATTTAGTTAATATTTTATCTAATGAAGAAGCATCTATTTATAATATCTTACAAAATAAAATTAAAAAACCTGTTTTTTCTTTAGAATTTAATGGTAAAAATGTCTCTATTGCTTTATATGATATAACAAGTAAAATTAAAGTAACTAAAGATAATATTACTGTAGATGGAACATATAAAGCTAAATTAATGGAAGATACTCCTAGTTTTGATATTAAAGATGAAAAAGTATTAGATGCTTTAGATCAAGAATTTTCAAAATATTTAAATAAAGAAATAACTAATTTTATTAAAACTTGTCAAAAAAATAAAAGTGATATTCTTTACTTAGGAAAAAATTATTATATTAATACCAGAGATAAGAATGAATCTCTTTGGCAAAATCTATCCATTAAATCCCAAGTTAAAGTTGTCATTAATAAGAAAGGATTAATATTTAATATCTATGAAAATAAGTAATTTTGAAAATCTACAAATTAAATTTGTTTTAGGTCGAAGTCTTTTTTTAGGAGGAGGTATTTCTCTTATGCTTAACTATGGTGATAAAGATGCCTATCTTGCTATTATTCTTGGTTTTCTTTTAGGTATACCTTTAATATATTTATATTCCCATGTATCTTTTTCTAATATAAAGATATATTTATCTCAAAATAATATTATTAATAAATTAACTAAAGGTATTTTATTATTATTTTATTTATTCATGGTCTTTTTTCTCACCATTATCTTTGCTATCTTTATTTATTCTTTTTATTTACCCTTTACAAAAACAATTATATCTTGTACACCTTTTTTATTCTTAGCTATTTATTTAAGTACTAAAGGTTCAAAAGGAATAGTTAGTGTTACTAAAGTTTTATTCTTTATTAATATTTTATTAATTATATTTAAATATTCGATGTTAGCCCCTTATTTAGATTTTAATAATTTTTTACCTATATATACAATTGGTTTTAAAAAATTATTTTTAACAGCTTTAATATTTGCCATTTTTACTACTAGTCCCTATTTTTTAGTAATTGATGAAAAAACTAGTTTTAAAAATAATCTTACTTGTTATGCTGCAAGTTCTCTTACTATCATGGTAATGTTAATTTATTTAATCGGGGTCTTTGGATCAAGCCTAGCTAAAACATTTAGTTATCCAGAATTTTCTATTTTAAGACAAATAAATGTCTTTAACTTTATTCAAAATATTGAATCTTTTTTAGCTATTAACTGGTTATTTGATATCTTTATAGCTCTTAGTTTAGCTTCTTTAAAAATAAAAGAAATATGTCATTATAAAAAAAATATTTGGACTTATTCTATTTTCTTTATTATTGTTCTAATTGTCGATCACTATGTTATAGGTAATTATAAAGTAGCTATAACCGTCTATCAAGCTTCTTTTTATCTTTTACTAATATTAATTCTTCTTTCTTTTCTTTTTCTTCTTATTAAAAAGGATTTAGTTAAAACTAAATCCACCTAGATATATAAATAACTCTTGTTGTATATTCTTCATAATTATTAAATATTTTAATAATACCTTTAATAAACTCTTTTAAAGGATTTAAACCTTTTTTAATTTTTATATTATATATTTCTTTTTGAAACTCTTTCCGAAAACTATAATCATCTAAATACTTTCCCATGATTAAATCTAATTGTTTAATAGAATCAGTTACTTCTTCATCTAAAGTATCTTGAGAAAATAAATATTCTTGATATATTCTAATTAATTTATCCGTAATATTATCTGATTCTAATGGTTCAAAATTAATAATTTTATAAAAATTAGGACACATTTCTACAATTTGTTTATTCAAAACTACCACCTATTCTTAACTTAATTAAATATTACTATAATTAACTTTATTTGTAAAGAAAAAAATGCTAAAATTAATATTATAAAGGAGAAAAAATGAAGAAAAGATTAAAATTAAAAAAAACTGTTTGGTTTATATTTATTATTATTCTCTTTTTAAGTCTTGGTCTTTATGCTGGTCTACATATTTATCAAGATTATAAATATAAACAAACTATTAATTATAAATTATTAGAATATGGTTATAATCCGAATGAAGTAGAAGAATTATTAAAAGTATTTAATACGAAAGAAGAACAAGAATATTTACTTAATATTAAACAAAATTCCCAAATTATTTCTTTAATTCAAGAAAAATATTTTATAAAAAATAATTTTAAAGATTATTTAACTTATTTAGAAGAAAATAAAAATTTAGAATTAAAAGAAATAATTCGAAATGTTAATATTCATTTAAATCATAATTTTTATGAATATGATTTAAAAACAGATGATAGCTTAGAAGAATTAATGTTAGTTAATAAATATTATTATTTAAGTTCGGAATATAATCCAGATGATTTAGTTACTGTTTCCCAAAAGTATGCTTGGGGTGATGTGGGAAGTAAAAAAGTAAGACAAGTAGCTTATGATGCTTTTCTTAATATGTGGAATGCCGCTTATCAAGATGGTTATTATTTAATGATTAATTCTGCTTATAGGACCTTTGCTGAACAAGAATCTTTATATGAAAATAGGAAGAAAACCGATGGCATTATTATTGCTGATAAAATGGCAGCAAGAAGTGGTTACTCTGAACATCAAACAGGTTTAGCCATGGATATATTTAGTAAATATAATAGTAATCAAAAAACATTTGGCAGTACTGAGGAAGCTAATTGGCTTAAAAATAATGCTTATAAATATGGTTTTATTTTAAGATATCCTTTAGGTTTAGAAAAAATAACTGGTTATGAATATGAACCTTGGCATTATCGTTATGTTGGTATTAAAGCCGCTACATATATTTATGAAAATAATATAACATTTGAAGAATATTATGCTTATTTTATTGAAAATAGCTAGAACTAAAAGTTCTAGCTATTTTTTAAACTTGCATTAATTCTTGTTCTTTTAAACTTATTTCTTCATCCACTATTTTATTATATTTAGTTATTAATTCTTGAATATGATCAAGTTCTCTTTTTTCTTCATCTTCTGGTAATTCTTGTTCTTTAATTTCATTATTAACATCTTGTCTAATATTTCTTAAAGCAACTTTAGCATCTTCCCCCACCATTTTAGCTTGTTTAACATATTCTTTTCTTCTTTCTTCGGTTAATTCAGGAATAGTTAAAATAATCATTTCCCCATTGTTGGTAGGATTTATTCCTAAATTAGCTTCATTTAAAGCTTTTTCAATATCTTTTAATGCTCCTTTGTCAAAAGGTTTAATAAATAATTGTCTTGCTTCAGGAACAGTAATATTAGCTAAACTTTGAATCGGTGTTGGCGTTCCATAATATAAAGCCATGATGCCATTTAACATAGCTGGATTAGCTCTACCCGCTCTAATAGTGGCTAACTTTGTTTTTAAACTTTCAATCGTATTTTGCATTCTTTTTTCACAATCATTCATATTTTTTCTCCTTAATTTAATACTACAATATCATTATAATTTATTTGTTTTGATTTGACAATAAAAGATACAGTTAAACGCCCTGTTTTATTAATATATAAAGTATATTTTAAATCATTTAAAGTTCCATCTATATCTAATATCCCTATTTGACTTTCATCTAATACTTGGGTATTATTAAGTCTTTCTTTTATTTTATCCTTAATTGTTTCTTTACTTATATTATATTTAGTTAATAATTCATCTTCACTTATTATTGTTCCTTTATTTATATCAATAACATAACTTTTTAAAGCAAAAGGACAAGAACCATTTTTAATATCATAATCATAATCAACAACTGTTAAACTAACATAATCATTATATTTATAATTATTATAATCTCGATATTTTACTGAATATATTCCTTTTTCATTTTCATTATACATTATATCATTACCATCTTCATCTTTAACAGGTAAATCCATATCTTTAACATATTTAATATCTTGATATAATTTCTTTTCTTCATCTCTTAATGTATCATTAAGAGATGTTAAAGTTGTAAAATTTAAAATAGCTTCATCTTGATGAATTTCTTCCTCTTCAATTATTTCTTCCCCATTTTCATAATAAATATAATCTTTAGTTTTATCTATTCTTAAATCAACAATATTATTCTCATTATTATTCTTATTATTATTTTTAACTTCTGTTTCTTTTGTCATATAATTCATTAAGAAATAACCTCCAACAGTAAAGGTTAAAATAATAATTATTAAACCAATTAATCCTAAAATATTCTTTCCTTCATTCATCTATATCTCTCCTAAATATTCTAAAAAATACATTTGTAATTCACTCATCTTGGTATTTTTTTTATCTTCTGTCCAATAGTCATCTGGTTCTATATTCCCATTTACAAAAGCTGTTTCATCATCAAAATAAATAACTTTACCATCTTTAACAATTATTAATGTTGGAGCATATAAATTAGGTCTTCCTTCATCATTATAAACAACATAATCACTTAAAATATTTAATATATCTTCATAAGTAGCATTTTTTTGTTTACGATCTTCATAAAAATCATAATAATAGATTGTATCTATACCTATAATATCCGCGGTATCATTTAATATTTTAGCATAATATTGACACCATTTATTAGAACTACTACCTAAGAAAAGAATTCCACTTTTACCCGCGGCTATCATATGAGCATCAATAACTGAGGCATATTTAAAAACATTATGATTATCAATAAAATTATATTCACTGGCAAATTTCTCTTGATCATTTTGATCCTCATTATAATCATGAGTTCCCACCAAAATAAAAAGAATAATTAATATTGCCATTAAAAATAGATAAAGAATTAATTCTAATTTTGATTTAAAAAATTTAGAATGTTTAACTTCTATTTTCTTATCCATTTATTCTCACCTATTTTATTTTATCAAATTATTCTTTTTTTTTAAATACTTTTATGAAAAAAAGCAACCAGTTTGATTGCTTAATTACCTTTCACTTGATTCATTACTTCTTCAGCAAAGTTATCATTTCTTTTTTCCATACCTTCACCAACTTCATAACGAATCATATTTAATATTTCTCCACCATTATTAGCTACATATTTAGCCACAGATAAATTATTATCTTTAATAAAGGCTTGTTCTGCTAAACATACTTCTTTATAAAATTTATTAATTTTTCCTTCAACAATTTTATCAGCCATATCAGCATTCTTACCTTCATTTAAAACTTGTTCTTTTAAAACAGCTTTTTCATTATCTAACACATCAGCTGGAACATCCTTTGGAAAAACATATAAAGGACGCATTGCAGCAGCTTGCATAGCTACATCTTTAGCAACATCTTTACTTGCATTTTTAACTAATGTTAAAGCGGCTATTTTTCCTCCCATATGAATGTAAGAACCAAATTCTTCATCAGCATTTTTAGTTAAAATTGTAAATCTTCTTAAAGATAATTTTTCGCCAATTTTAGCTGTCTTTTCAATAATAAGTTCCCCGATGGTATTTCCTTCTTTGGTTTTAACATCTTTGGCTTCATCAGTATCTTTAGCACTACTATGAAGTAAAGCTTCGCCAATGGTATCAATCATTTGTCTAAATTCTTCATTTTTAGAAACAAAATCAGTTTCACTATTAACTTCTAATATTAAAGCTTTATCATTATCAATATAAATATTAGCTAAACCTTCAGCTGCAATTCTTGATTCTTTTTTTGCACTTTTAGCAATACCTTTTTCTCTAAGCCAATTAATAGCTTCATCCATATTACCATTACATTCGGCTAAGGCTTTTTTACAGTCCATCATTCCAGCACCAGTGGTTTCTCTTAAATCTTTAACCATTCCTGCGGTAACTTCCATTTTAAATTTCCTCCTTTATTTTAAAGCATCAATAAGTTCGTTTTTCTTCATACTTGAATAACCTTTAACACCTTTATCTTTCGCAAGTGCTTTTAATTCAGATAAGGTTTTATCTTCAAGTTCATCTTGTTCTTTCATTTCTTTAACACTTTCGATGACTTCATCTTCAACTTCTTTATCATATTTTTCTTGTTGTCTTTCCCCTTGTTCAGTTGTCTTTTCATCTTCGGTAACATAATCAACAATTTCTAAACCATTTGCTTCACAAATAGCATTAGTTAAAACACCTAACATGACTTTAATGGAACGAACAGCATCATCATTTCCTGGAATAACATAATCGACATCATCAGGATCACAATTAGTATCAACAATTCCAAAAACCGGAATATTTAGTTTTCTTGCTTCTTTAATAGCATTGTATTCTTTCTTCGGATCAACAATAATTAAAGCTTGAGGTAATTTAACCATTTCTCTAATTCCACCTAAGATCCGATTTAATTTATCATATTCTTTCTTTAAACCAATAACTTCTTTTTTAGGTAGAAGTTCAAAAGTCCCATTCTTTTCCATTTCTTCAATTTCTTCAAGTCTTTTAACTCTCCGACGAATGGTTCTAAAATTAGTTAGTGTTCCTCCTAACCAACGTTCTGTTACATAATAAGAATTACTTCTTACTGCTTCTTCAACACAAACTTCCGCGGCTTGTTTACGAGTTCCTACGAATAAGAACTTTCCTCCATTTTCTGCGATAGTCTTTGCTTCTGCATATGCTTTTTCTAAGCATTCCTTTGTTTTTTCTAGATCAATAATATAAATATCATCTCTAGAAGTAAAAATATACTCTTTCATTTTTGGATTCCATCTTTTTGTTTGATGACCAAAATGAACTCCAGCTTCTAATAAATAACTCATAGAAACTACTGCCATAAATAATCTCCTCCTTTGTTTTCCTTCTTGATATTTCGAACACCCAACACCTTAAAAGGCACTAGCTAAGTGAATCCATATCAATGTTTATTTTCCTTACGGCACTTAAAATTCTACCAAATATTCCCTTATTTTACAAGTATTATTCACCTAAATTTTCTTTATTATATTGATTTATTAAAGGAATAAAAATATTTTTTAACATTTCTAAGCCTTCCATCGTATCTGCCTCAGCTCTAAATAAAATATTTTTTCCCGTATTACTAGCTCTAACTAAAGCCCAACCATTAGAAAAATTAACGCGAACACCATCAATATCCCAATAAGGATAACCTTGTTTAATAACAAAAGCTTTAATTGCATCCACTACTTTAAATTTTATTTCATCATTTATGGCTGGAAACTTTAATTCATCTGTAGCATAATAACGGGGTATATCTTGACATAATTCACTTAATTTTTCTGCTCTATGACTTAAATATTCAATTAATCTTAATGAAGCATAAATAGCTGAGCCACAGTCGGCATCCCGATCACGGAAGAAAATATGGCCTGAATATTCTCCTCCAAAAGGTAAATTTTCTTGATATGTTTCATATTGAGTATAACTTGCTCCCGTTCTTGATACAACTCCTTCGGCCTTTAAACTTGTTATCACATCACTTAAACATTTACTACATTTAATATCATATAAAAACTTTTTATTTTGAACATGCGGACACATATCTTTAATCATTAATATCATGTAATGTTCAATCGGCATTACTTCGCCATTTTCCATGACAATACCAAGTCTATCTCCATCACCATCATAAGCAATACCTAAATCTGCTTTTTTAGCTAAAACAGCTTCTTGTAATTGTTTTAAATTTTCTTTAACTTGAGGATCAGGATGGTGATGAGGAAATGTGCCATCATCTTCTTCATTAATTATTTCAAAATCACAAAAGACTTTACTAAAAATACTTCTGGCAATAAAGGTTGTTGCCCCATTTCCACAGTCAATAATAACTTTTCTTTTATTTCTACCAAATTTTAATGAATATTTTAAATATTCTAAATATTTATCTTTAATATCATTTCTCGTTATTGTTCCCATGCCACTTAAAAAATTACCTTGTAATGTATAATTTTTAAAGTCTTCAATCATTTCTCCTCTTGCATTAATCATTTTTTCAAAACTAAATTTAAAACCATTTTCATCTTTAGGATTATGACTAGCTGTGACCATAATTCCTGGCATCTGATTTAAATAACGGCCATAGTAATTCATTGGTGTTGTTGTTCTTCCATAATCGATAATATTACAACCACTTTCTAATATTCCTTTTTCTAAACTAGCCACGAGAGAAGGACTAGATAATCTATTATCACAACTAACAATACAAGTATTAGTATGATATTTTTGTTGTAAATAACTTCCATAACTTCGGCCAATTACATAAGCCCCATCTTCATTTAATTCATCTGGGTACTTTCCCCTTATATCATATGCTCTAAATATATCTATATTCAATTATTATCACCTACCTTATTAATCATATCATAAAAAGAGTTAAATTGCTAATTATTAAAATTAAAAATCCTTTTCTTCTTTTTTCGTCAAAATTTGCCATATTTCGTCAAATATTTTCAAAACACTAGCTTGTTTTTTCCTCTTTCCTATGGCTAAATTAACTTTAGAAAGGAGAGATTTTAAATGTTGAAAAAAGAATTAAAAGGGTTGCTTATTGTTTTCTTACTAGCAATATTTTTTCCAAGCAAAGCTGAAGCTTTACTTTATGAAGGAAAAATAAAAAGAGCTGAGTATATCAATAATACTTTTATTCATAAAGAAAGAAGTGATGGTTATTATCAATATTATCAAGCTCATTTCTTAAGAAAAAGTACGGATGATAATTATGTTTATTGTTTAGAACCATTTGTTGATATAAAAGATAATTATACTTATGAAATGAAAGAACAAGATTATGCTAATCTTTTAAATTTATCCCCAGAAGACTGGCATAAAATTGAACTTTTAGCTTACTATGGTTATATGTATCAAGATGATACTTATAGACATTTAGAAGTTAAATGGTATTATATTACCCAAATAGAAATATGGAGAGTTGTTGATAAAACCATCAATATTTATTATACCGATAAATTAAATGGGAATAAAATAGAACGTTTTGAAGAAGAATTTCAAGAATTAAGAGATATCGTGGCTAAACATGATACATTACCTGATGTTAAAGTTGATTTTAATTTAAGTATTGGTAATGAATATACTTATCCTGATTTAAATGAAGTATTAAAAACTTATGATATTGATTATTCCTATAATATAAGAGTTAAAAAAGATGGGAATAATTTAGTTATTAATACTTTAGTTCCTGGGGATGCTTATATTACTTTTATTAAGAAAGGTATTTATCAAAAAGATCCTGTTTTATATTTTAGTCAAAGTATTCAAAAAACTTTAGAAGTTGGTGATTATCCTCCTATAAGTAAGACTATTAGTTTTAGAGTAAATGGTAGTAAAGTTAAAATAATTAAAGTAGATAGCCAGACAAATAATAATATTAAATTAGCTAATATTAAATTTCAAATATTAAATAGTCTAAATGAACCTGTTTGTCAAAATGATGTTTGTGAATTTTTGACGGATAATGAAGGAATGATTACTTTAGATAAACCTTTAGGTTTTGGTACTTATAAATTAGTTGAATTAGATTCAAGTATGCCAGGATATCTATTAAATAATGAAGCTTTAGAGTTTACCATTGATGAAAATAGTGGTGAAGAAGTTGTCCTTCATTATCCTAATACTAGAGCTAAAGGTTTATTAAATATTACTAAATATGGGCAAAAAGTTGTTTTTGAAAATGATACCTTTGGTTATGAAGAAATATTATTAGATGATGTTGTCTTTGATATTTATGCAAGTAATGATATCATAATTGGAGGAAATAAGTTATATTCAAAAGATGATTTAATTACAAGTGTTATAACTAAAGATGGAAAAGCATCAGTTACCTTAGAGTTAGGAGAATATTATTTAATTGAAAAAAAGAGTAGTAATAATAATTTAGTTGATTCTAAACCTATCTATTTTTCTTTAAGTTATATTGATAATACCACCGAGGTTGTTTTAAAAGATATAGATATTCATAATATATATCCTAAGGGTAAATTAGTATTTATTAAAGAAGATGAAATAACAAAAGAAAGATTACAGGGAGCAAAAATAGCTATTTATAATAAAGAGCAAGAACTAATTTATACAGGCGAAACAGATAGTGATGGAAAGTTAGAGATAAGTGATTTACCAGTTGGTCATTATTTTCTAAAAGAATTAAGTGCTCCGGATGGTTATATTTTAAAAGAGGAAATGATTCCTTTTGAAATAAAAGAAAATATGGAAGTTGTGAAAATAACTTTAGCTAATAAAAAAAGGCCGGTTCCTACACCAGAGCCTGAACCTGAGCCCGAGCCTGAACCTGAACCTGAAGAGGAAATAGAGCCAGATGTAAAAGATTATTATGTAACTGTTCCTGATACAAACCTTGCCTATAATTATGATTTTGTTTATATAATCCCAAGAAAAAAATTTGGATATCGTTAAGATATCCATTTTTTATTTAATAATTGAATCTAAAGCTAAAGTAATCATATCATTTAAATTTTTTTCTCTTTCTAAAGGTGTTAAAACAACTTTTGAATATTTAGAATCAACCACGGTTGCCATCGCTGTTGCCGAGGCATTTAAAGAATTAGCCACATGAATTAAACCAAAAGCTTCCATTTCTTCGCCTAGGATATGATAATCATCTGGCACTCTTTTAAGTAAGCGATCACTATCAACATAAGGGCCAAAGACATCCATCGTCATCATCATTCCGACATGAATATTATTCTTTTTTTCTTTAGCTATATCAATAATGGTTTGATTTAAAACTTCACTTGCTTTAACAATATGTTCTTTATAGTCATTATATTGATAAGCAAAATTAGATTCACTATATACTTTTTCGGCTAGAATAATGTCCCCGATTTGCGCATCAGGATCAACTGCTCCACATGTACCTATGCGAATTATTTTTTGCACATGGAAATAATGAATAAGTTCAAAAACATAAATTGAGGCAGAAGGCATACCCATGCCACTTCCCATGACTGTTACTTTTTTTCCTTTATATGTTCCTGTGAAGCCAAGCATATTACGGATACTTGTAACTAGTTTAGCATCTTCTAAAAATTTTTCTGCGATATATTTAGCCCTTAAGGGATCACCTGGCATAATCACAAGAGGGGCAATATCACAATTAGCTTCAATATGAACAGGATTTTCTCCAATAAACATCTTTATCACTCTCCTATTTTTAATTTATCACAAATATTAATTTATTACTAGTCCTTAAAATATTTTTTTATATAATCTTTTTAATTCTTTTTCTTTTAATAAATTAAAATCAATATTATTCTTTATAATTTGCATAGTTACAAGAAAAGCCCATAGATCTTTTTCATCATCTTTACTTGGACATATTAAATAATAATCTTTATGTTTCTTATTTTTAATAGATAATTTAAAATTATCTATTAAAAATAATTCATTACTAGGAATACTATTTGTATCTATTTTTATTCTATCTAAATCATATTCATAAATATTATTATCATTTATTACTTTTATAATTAATTTATTATTTTTTATTTTAATATAATCAATATATTTAGTTTTATCAATTAATGATGTATATAATATTATAATAGCTATAATTAATATAAATAATAATACAAAATATTTTATATAATTATTAATACTAAAATAAACTTTATATAAAATAAAAAAGACAATTAATATAAATAATATTATTTGCATAAATAATATTATTTTAAAAATAAATTTTTTATTTTTAGAACTATTATAAGCTTTATAATTAATTTCTTTTTGTTTATACCAAATATCTAAATATTTTATAATTATATTTTTTAAAGTATTTATTTTTTGTTTTTTAAACATCTTTCTTTTTATTTTTGACAATTAGGACAAAAATAAGTACTCCTTCCTCCTATTTTAATTTTTTCAATAGGTGTATGACAAATGGGACATGGTAATCCTTCTCTTTTATGAACTTTAAGTTTTTCTTGGTAATGACCTGTTACACCTAAAGAAGAGGTATAACTTCGAATTGTTGTTCCTCCTGCCTTGATGGCTTCTTTAATTATTTTATTTGTACTATTTACTATAGCATCGCAGTCATCAAGTGTTACATCTAAACCCTTTTTTAAAGGATTTAGATGGGATGCAAATAAAACTTCATTAGCATAAATATTACCAAGACCACTGATAATACTTTGATCTAAAAGTAAAGTTTTTAAAGGAACATTTTTATTTTTTAATTTATTATATAAATATTCTTTGGTTAAATCTTCACTTAAAGGTTCGGCTCCTTGTTTAGCTAAGGCTTTAACTTCACCTAGTTTTTCTTTCTTTACAATTTGCATTCGGCCAAACTTTCTAGTATCATGATATCTTAAATCAGTGTTATCTGTAAAAGATATAATAATATGTTCATGTTTTTCAATTGGTAAATCACGTTCTTTAACAAAAAATTTTCCTTCCATTCTTAAATGACTAAGTAAATAATAATCACCTAGATCAAAAAGAAGCCATTTACCCTTTCGTTTAATATCTTCAAAAGATTTATTTATTAATATATCTTTAAATTCTTTAATACTTCCTATTATAATATTAGGATATATTACATTTACATCTTTTATTTTTTTCTTTAGAATCATTTTTTTTAAAGTATTACGTACTGTTTCTACTTCGGCAATCTCTGGCATATTTCATCACCTATCTATTTTATTATAAAAAATAAAAGATTAGTGTGCAAGTACTAATCTATTTATTATATTCGAGACATTTTTTCTCTAATAATTTATAATCACAACATCGATCACATATATTTTCTGGTAATAATTTTGTACAATATAAAGTATATAAATTATCAACATGATACATAACTTGAACTTTGTTTAAATTAAGCCATTTTAATTGGTTTTTAAGTAAATTAAGATAGGATTGGTCAAAAGCATTTTTATCTTTTAAATTAATAACTTCATAATTATCACGGCCAACAGGAATCATATTATTTAAGTTTAAAGCTCCTAATTTGCCATTGTCTAGTTTTAAAAAATCAGTTGTATTATGCATCATTAAATGTTTTTTCTTAGGACTAGTTAAAGGGGCAAAATAAATAAATTCATCAATATTAAAAAGAATCCCTAATAGTCCCCGATTATTTTTTTTCGCATAATTAAGGGGAACCCTATAATCAAATTTTCTTAAATAATCACAATAATCAGGCTTAATTTTAACAATTATAAAGTTAAAAAACACTTCTTTTCCTATCCCCTTTCCCTATTTTATAATTATTAAAATTTCATCTCCCAATTTGATGGCTGGGTTCACCGCTTTGTTAATTTCCAATTTGATGGCTGGAATCACCGCTTTGTTAATCTCCGATTTAATGGCTGGAATTACCGCTTTTTCTAACTAAAATATTACAATATTTTTTAGTTAATGTCAATAAATTAAAAAATAAAAAATAGAAGTTTAAATATACTTCTATTTAGCTTCATACCAATTAGAACCAATTCCTATTTCTACTTTTAAAGGTACATCTAAAGGATAAACATTTTCCATTTCTTCTTTAATAATTTTTTGCACCTGATCTAATTCTTCTTTTAAACAATCTACGATTATTTCATCATGAACTTGTAAAAGAATTTTACTTTGGATATTTTCTTTTTTAAATCTTTGATAAACATTAATCATTGCCATTTTCATAATATCAGCACTTGTTCCTTGAATCGGGGTATTCATAGCCATTCTCTCACCCATTTGTCTAATCAAATAATTAGGATTTTTTAATTCTTCAATGACTCTAATTCGGCCAAATAAAGTAGCAACTTCGCCAGTTTCATAAGCCTTATTGATTGTTTCATCCATATAATTTTTAACTTCTGGATATAATTCATAAAATTTCTTGATAAAAAGATCAGCATCTTGTTTTTGAATATGTAAATTTTCACCTAAACCAAAACCACTGATACCATAGACAATCCCAAAAATAACAGCTTTGGCAGTTCTCCGCATCGAAGAAGTAACATCTTCTTCTTTAATATTATAGATTTGACTAGCCACGGAACGATGGATATCTTGATCATGTAAAAAAGCTTCTTTTAAACCAGTACACCCTGTTAAATGAGCAAGGATTCTGAGTTCAATTTGGGAATAATCAGCACTTAATAAATAATCATAACAAGGTTTAAAGGCTTTGCGAATACTTCGGCCTAATTCTTCCCTGACTGGAATATTTTGTAAATTAGGTTCAACGGAAGAAAGACGCCCTGTTCTTGTTAAAGTTTGTTTATAAATAGTATGAATTTTTTGATCACTTAAAACATAACTTTCTAAACCATCTAAATAAGTACTTTTTAATTTAGTTAAATTACGATAAGTAAGTATTTTTTCCACAACTGGATGTTTATCAATTAATTTTTCTAAAACTTTAACATCGGTTTTATAACCAGTTTTATTTTTCTTACCTTTCCCTAATTCTAAAAAATCAAATAAAACTTCACCAAGTTGTCTAGGAGAAGAAATATTGAATTTAATTCCTGCACAATTATATATTTCTTCAGTCAAAAGTTCAATCTTAACTTCTAGTTCTTTTTGCATTTCTCTTAAAATATCTAAATCAACTTTAATCCCATTTTGTTCCATATTAGCTAAAACTTCAACTAAAGGCATTTCAATTTGATAAAATAAATCATCGGTTTTTGTTTCTTTTAACTTATTCATAAAGAAGTCTTTTTGATCATAGATAAAACGACTTCTTAATATCATTTCATTAGGAAAATCAGGATCTTTAAATTTATTCTTTTTTAAATTATCATAAAAAGCTAAATTAGCTTGAAACTGATTGGTTAAATATGCTATATCATCTTTAACAACATAATTTAATAAATAAGAGGCAATCATTAAATCAAAAGAACAATTTAATTTAACCTTAGTATTACACATTACTTTTTTTAAATCATATGTCCATATATTTTTATCCTTTATTTTTTCTAAACAAGGAATAATTAAATCATTAGGAATAAAGTAATTATTTTTTGCATCACTAAGAGCTAAAGCAACCATTTTAGCTTTATGATAATTTTCTTCATCTAATTCTAAATATAAGGCTAGATCATTTTCTAAAATTAAATCATCTAAATTATCTATTATTTTAAAGAATAATTCTTTTTTAGTACTTTTTTCTTCCATATTTTTCAAAATAGAAAAAAATTCTAATTCTTTAAATTGTTTAATTAAAGCATCTTTGGGATAATTATCATCATATTTTAAATCATTTAAAGAAATATTTAAAGGAACATCCCTATATATCGTTGCTATTTTTTTACTCATAAAAGCACTATCTTTACCCATGATTAATTTTTCTTGGGTTTTTCCTGTAATAGAGTCAATATGATCATATAAATTTTCAATAGATTCATAGGTTTGTAATAATTTTAAAGCTGTTTTTTCCCCAATACCTTTAACCCCAGGTATATTATCGGAAGAATCACCCATCAGAGCTTTTAAATCGATCATTCTAATTGGTTCAATACCATAATCTTTTAAAAATTCCGCATGATTATACCGAATATGGCCTACTTGTTTTAATAATTTAACTTCTGTTTCATCACTAATTAATTGTAATAAATCTTTATCACTTGAAACAATAATTGATTTAAAATCTTTATCCGCTTCCGTATATTTAACAATAGTCCCAATGATATCATCAGCTTCATATGGTTCTAATTCTAAATGTTTAATTCCCATGTTATCAAGAATGACGCGAGCAACTGGCATTTGCATCTTTAATTCTTCTGGCATTCCAATTCTTCCCTCTTTATAAAAATCATATTCTTCTTTTCGAAAGTTTTTCCCAACATCAAAAGCCACGAGCATATACTCTGGCTTTTCTTCCATGATTATTTTATTTAACATTGTTATAAAACCATATAAGGCATTTGTTGGAAAACCTTGAGAATTTTTCATTAAATTTCCTGTATAAGCTGTGGCATAATAAGATCTAAACATTAAATTATTACCATCAATTAAAATTAAATTTTTCATATATCCACCCTTAAATTCATTATAACAAAAACCCTTAATTTTAACTATTATTTTTTACTCTTTTTAATAATATTTGTTCTTTTTCATTCTTTAAAACAAATTTTAATAATTCTAATTCAGCATTATTTAAGTTATTTTGATAAACTAAATTATAATTAATACCATATGCTTTTGTTAAGATTCCTTTTAATTTAGGATTATGAAAGATAGGTTTACTTAAAAATTCTTCTAATTCATCTATAGATATATTTAAATAATTATATAAAGTAAGTTTAGTTAAATCTTCATAAACATTATTAATTACTAAAGTATTATTTATAATATCTTTTATTATATTTTGTAATTTTAATATTATGTAATAAGCATCTTTATATAAAGATATAGAACACATTTTATTATCATCTAAAGAATAACCAAATCTTTCTATTAAACATTTCATTTCTTCTAAAGATAATTTTTTTAGAGCTGCAAAGACAATATCAGAATCTATTCCATCAAAGTTTTGCCAAAAACTTTGATAGGCATTCATATCTAATTTAATATCATAAATATGAAAATATTCTCTTCTTACTTCATCTATTGCTCCCTTAAATAAAACCCGAACTCTTTCTCTACTTAAATTAATTTTATTTCCAATTTTGGCAAAATTATATTTACAACTATAATCAAAATTATCATCATTATCTTTAGGTATACCATAATAAAGACGAATAATATTTTCACTTCTTGGACTAATTTTAGTTAATATTGCTTTTAATATTTTAGAATCTTCTTGTATTATTAATTCTTCATCAAAATTAATATCAGCAGAAGGAATAACATTCATTAAATTTTTTTCTTGTTCATCTTCCGTGAAAAAGCTATTTAAAGAAATAATTTCTTGCTTAGCATAATATTGGCACATCTTAGCAATATCTAAAGGTATATTCATTTCTTTAGCAATTAATTCAAGACTTGGATAATCTCCTAAATGAAACATCAATTCCATTTCTGTAGTTTTATATTTATTTAAATTATTTCTAAACCAAACAGGTTTAACAATAAGTTGATCAAAGTCATTATGCCGACTACTTAAAGCCGAGCGAATCCAGTAGATAGCATAAGAAGAAAAATTAGTTCCTGATTTATAATCATAATGATCTGCTGCTTTAACTAAGCCTTCATTACCTAATTGTACTAAATCTAAATATTGATCTTTATTATCAATATATGTAAGATATTTATATTTTTTTAAATAACTTAAAACTAATCTTAAATTACCTTCGATAACTTTATTTTTTAAATATCTTATTTCCTTTTCTTTTTCTTTTAAATCTATCTTTGCATTATTTTCAATATTTTCAATTCTTTTATATATTTTTATTACTTCTTTTTGATTTAATATAGGAATACTATATACTTCTTTAAAATAAGATCCATATACTACTGAATTATTATAATTATAACTATTATCATCAATTCTTTCTTTTAAATTTATATAAATCTTTAATAAATCATTTAATTCTTCATTATCTATATTTAATGTTAAACATTCATCTAATAAAGATGCTAATGATGGATAAATATCGATAATAAAAGATAATATATCTATATCTAAATAAATATTATATTTTTTTAAAAGATTTAATATATTTAAAAGATTATTTAGATTTATTTCTTTAAATAAATCTAATAACCAAGAAAAATTATATTCATAAATACTTTTTCTTATTTCTGAAATAATTTTTTTTCTTAAAATAGAATAACTTTTTTTAGGATTATTATTTATTAAATTATTATAATATACTTCATTATTTTGAAAAAAAGAAAATTCTTGTTGTAATTTTTCTATCATTTTAAAATCCTTTCTTTAAAATACTTCTAAGAAGTAAATTTTTTTTAGTGACAATATATTCTAGCATAAAATAGCCTTATTTGACAATATAATTTTTTAGGAAGTGATATTGTGTTTTTAAATTTATTAAATATTATTAAAAGTATGTTATTTTTTACAGGAAGTTATTCTAATAATGTTTTTCCAGATCCATTAAGTAGTAAAGAAGAAGAAAAATGTATTAAAGAAATGTTAGAAGGAAATAAAGAAGCAAGAAATAAATTAATTGAACATAATCTCCGTTTAGTGGCTCATATTGTTAAAAAATATGATAGTAAAGATGTAGATACAGATGATTTAATATCAATTGGAACAATAGGTTTAATAAAAGGAATAGATACATATAAAAATAATAAAAAAACAAAAATAACAACATATGCCGCGAGATGTATTCAAAATGAAATATTAATGTATTATAGAAGTAATAAGAAAAATGGGATTACAGTTAGTTTAAATGATTCAATTGGATTTGATAAAGAAGGTAATGAAATAAGTTTAATTGATGTTATAAAAGAAGATAAAAATGATTTTTCTGAAGATTTACAAATTAAAGATAATATTAATTTATTATCTAAATATATGACATTATTAAATAAAAGAGAAAAAGAAATAATAATTAAAAGATATGGTTTATTTAATAATCAAGAAAAGACTCAAAAAGAAATAGCTGAAGAATTAAATATATCAAGAAGTTATGTATCAAGAATAGAAAAAAGAGCTTTAACTAAAATGTTAAGAGAGTTTATTAAAAATAAAAAAGTTTAAAAGAATAAATCTTTTAAAACTCTTCCCTTGACTTCAGAGACACAGTTAAGTTAATGGAATCCCCTTTATTCCCCAAGGAAAATTGGCTTTTCATAGCTTCCCTCTCCTTCCAAATATTTTACCGTGGATTTCAGATAGAAGGACGGCCGCACTCCAATCGCGTTGTAGACACTGTTGTAGCGCACGGCGCCATTGTAGTAGACAATCAGCGCACTATCGGAATCGACCGAACAGCGGGATATGGTCCATTCGTAAACGGCATTACATAGCCAATTCGCACTTCTATTTGTTTCAGAATGATATCCTTCACCATCGGATGCTCCATATAAGTTATTTTGCCAATTATCTTTACTTGCTGCAAATCCATAGTCTGAGGCATACATTAATCCTACTTGGGCATCCACTGTCTTGGTTGTTGTTTGGTCACTTCCTGTTGTACTGTTATTCATTTCTATTGTAAATACATCTTTAGCTGGTTTTTTATATTCTTCATTTGATACGCCTGCTATGTTCCATGTTACTGTTTCTATTTTATCTTTCCATTCTCCCATTTTACTTAAATATCCTGTTGTTGCATTATTTAATGTACTATATAAACTACTTTGTTGCCATTCATTTACATTATTACTACTTGACCCTGACCAATAGAAACTATTAATACCACTTTTATTCTTTATTTTTACATATCTTGAATATGAGCTATTCGGAGTTAAAGCCCTATTGCCATCTCCATAGGTACTTGACCCCCAGCCTCCTAATTCTTCTTTTGTTACATATTCTGATTTTATTAATTTTATTAAATTTTGGGAATCTCCTCCATTTACTTTAACTGGTATTACTCCTATTATTCGATATAAATTTTTATTATCATTACATCCACCTGAATCTGTTTTTGAACCTAGGCAAACATAGTTATTTGGTTCATTACCAGAATATCTATAACTTCCATCTTTAGCTCCATCTGCAAGATTTTCATCATGATAATATAAATATCCATCACCAACATTACGATCTTCTTTTGAAGCTAACAGTGTTACACAACTTGATAATACTCCTCCACCTGGACATACGGTATTTATTGTTGACCCTTTTTTAGGTATTTCCACCTTACAAGTCATAGGACTTATTACATTACTTGCCGTTAAGGTTGCTCCATTATTACTTAAGCTACACGTTCCTTCTGTAACTTGGGCTTTTGTTAAGTCATATCCTTCATTAGCACTTATTGTAAATATTGTATTCTCTCCATTTGCTACATGATTCCATGTAGGTACAGATTTACCATTATCAACTGTTATATCTACTTTCCAG
>CANRDD010000014.1 GCA_947629305.1 uncultured Bacilli bacterium
GTTAAAGTAAAAATAGCATCACTTCCTGATACTACAGTCTTAGGACTTTGATCTACATGACCTCCTGTTACTTCCACAGTTACACTATATCCTTTATCAAAATAAACATAACATTTTTCGCTTTTAGTTGTTTTTAACATTACACTATGGGTTAATTCATTCCATAAAAGTTTACTTCCTTGTTCACATTTAGATTTATTTTCATTAAATGCATAACCACTTGTTGGCCATTCATTATTTGTTGATTTAACATACTGTCCCTCTTCATTTTGTAACATTATAGCAATAGAACTATTATTTTCTTCTTTTATTTCCTCTTTTTTACCAATATAGATATCTTTATTTTGATAATAATTATAAGTAATAATACTTATAATTATTAAGAAAAAAGAAGCTATTATAATACTTAATTTCTTCATAAACTAATATTCCCTTCTATTTTTATAAATTAATTATAACATATTTGCTCGTATTTGTATCTATAAAAATAAAAATATTTTGATAAATGGGAAAATTATTTTGGTGATTATTTATGCAAACTAATTTATTTTTATTAAGAGAATATCATAATTTATATCAAAAAGATATAGCTAATATTCTTGGTATATCCCAAAGAGTATATTCATCTTATGAAACAGGAATTAAAATAATACCTTTAAAACATTTAAATAAATTAAGTAATTATTATAATGTATCTATAGATTATATTTTAAAATTAAATAATAATAAAAATTATTCTAATAATATAAATATAGATGAATTAAATAAAGAAGAAATAGGATTAAATATTAAAAATTTAAGAAAAAATAATAATTTAACTTTAAGAAAATTAGCTGAAAAATTAAATACTACATCATCAACAATTAGTGCATATGAAACTGGAAAAACTTTAATTCTAACAGCCTTTGCTTATCAAATATGTAATATGTATAACGTATCAATGGATTGGTTATGTGGTAAATTAAAAACGAATTAATATGCATAGGTTACATCATAATTAGCATTTGTATTTCCATTATTACCGATATGAAAGGTTTGGTCAGAATGAGCTCGAATTACGGAGTATAGTCCTATTCGTTTAAACGATTATATAATTATATTATAATTGTAATTAATTAATATAATAAAAATTATCTTATTTACATATAATATTATTGCAAGTTACTACTTGCTAATTTGCTTTAAAGGTATGTTAAGATTTTTTAGAAATGTTACACTCTTATTTATTGATAGTTCCTCATTGACAATAAGAACCCAGTAGTAATTTTTATATAGGGTGTAATATCTTAAAAATAAGATATTACAATAAATATTCTAAAGTTAAAAATTGCAATATAACATTTTAAAAAAACGTTAACAAAATTGGCAAAAATATAGACATTATCATTAAATTATGATATATTATAATCACATAAGTGATTAAGTTGTGCTATTTTGCATATACTAATAGTGCCTTATGGTAAAAAAGCTAGTGATTCCCACTATTAAGAGGAACCTAAAAAAGCGGTGATTCCGACCATTAACAGGAACCTAAAAAAGCGGCGATTCCGGCCATTAACAGGAACCTAAAAAAGAAACTAGAGAGCTGACTCTAGTTTTATTTATAATAGAGATTGAAGGTGATATATATGAAGAAATTATTAAGTTTAGTTAGATTAGATACAAAATATTGTGATTATTTAAGAAAATTTGATAATAAAGTTCCTTATAATTATGACAGAAAAGAATTAAGGCCTTTTGTAGGGGTTTTATTTAAAGTAAATAATTGTATGTATTTTGCACCATTATCTAGTCCAAAACCAAAACATTTAAAATTAAGATCTAATTTAGACTTTTTAAAATTAGATAATGGCAGATTAGGAGCTATTAATTTTAACAATATGTTACCAGTTACTGAAAATAATATTATTAGGTTAGATTTAAATAAAGATAGTCTAACTATATCAGAAGAAAAATATACTAAATTATTAAGAAAACAGCTGTATTGGTTAAGTCGTAATTCTGAAAAATTATATAATAGATCTAAAAAATTATATGATAAATATATGGCAGGAACCCTAGATAATAGTATAGCTAAAAGATGTTGTAATTTTAAACTTTTAGAAGAAAAATGTGAAGAATTTAATAAGAAAATTTGCTTTAAAGGTAAATTATAAGAAAATGTTCTCGCTCCCAGATGGTGCGAGTAATAAATTATCCCGAACGAAAATGAATGAGAAAACATCTATCAGTTGATAGTGTTTTCTTTTTATTTATGCAATACTATTATTTCACTAAGTAGTAAAGTTGAAAAATATAAAAAAATAATAGACCAAAAAATGAAAAAATATAATCGTTTATGCATTTCCTACATTAGAAAAATATATAGATCATGTTCATTTACTTGATAATGGTAAACCAGCAAAAGTTGTTGAATCACTAAAAGAAGAAATATTACAAAAGTTTAAATATTTATTAAAGTTAAAATCTAAAGGTGTTAATTTATTCTTTACTGATATTGATAAAATAAAAGAGCAAATGTTTGAAGAATTAAAAACTTTAAATAAATAGCCACTAGTTGTTAAATTAGTCAGATGCGTCTGACTAATTTATTTTTTTAACAATAATAACATACATGCTTATTCTACAAAAAAAGTAAGTTTACATTTACTTACTCTCTTTTTTACTATTTTTTAATTTACTAAAATAAACTTAATTGCGCTGATTCAGGTAAACCTTTAAATATACCTAATTCTCTTAAAGCATCAACTGTTGTTTTATTAACTTTCCCCCGATTAGCAAAATCTTCTACACAATAAAATGGTTTCTTTTCTCTTTCTTCAACTATTTTGGTAGCAACAGATTCGCCAAGACCATCTAATGCCATGAATGGTAAATATAAACATTTATTTTCTTCATCTATATAAAATGTTTTAGCTAAAGATTTTTCAATATCTATATTTTTAAAACTAAATCCGCGAGAAAGCATTTCTAGAGCAACGGCTAAAGTATCATAAACAGATGATTCTTTTGCCGTTGCATTAAATCCTTTTTCTTTTATTTCAATCATTCTTCTTTTAATACCATCATAACCTTGTAACATCGCTTTAACATCAAAATCACTTCTTCTAATACTAAAGAAGGCTGAATAATAATATAAAGGATAATAAACTTTAAACCAAGCTACCCGATAAGCCATCATAACATAAGCACAAGCATGAGCTTTAGGGAACATATACTCGATCTTTCGGCAACATTCAATAAACCATTCAGGTACACCATGATCACGCATATTTTGGGCGTGTTCTAGCCAAACATCTGGTTTCTTTTTAGCTTGTCCCTTCCGGACAAATTCACTTATTTTAAAGGAAGCCGATTCTTCCATCCCATAGTTAATTAAACTTACCATAATATCATCACGACAACCAACGACTTGATCAAAGGAAGCAATATTATTAACAATTAAATCCCGAACATTACCTTGCCAAACATTCGTCCCATGGGCAAGACCAGCAATTTTAACTAAATCCGCAAAATGAGTAGGTTTAATTTCCAAAAGCATATTAATAGCAAAATTAGTTCCAAATTCAGGAATACCTAATGTTCCTGTTTTACATAATATTTGTTCTTCCGTAACACCTAAAGCTTTTGGTGATGTAAATAAACTAATAATATTATGATCATCAAAAGGTATATCAATAATATTAACTTTTGTTGTATCGCCTAAATATCTTAACATGGTAGGATCATCATGACCAAGAATATCTAGTTTTAAAACATTATCATGAATAGCATGGAAGTCAAAGTGCGTTGTATACCAAGTTGAATCTGGTTCATCAGCTGGATATTGATATGGAGTAAAATCAAAAACATCCATATACTGAGGAATAACTATAATACCGCCTGGGTGTTGGCCGGTGGTTCTTTTAACCCCCGTACAACCTAAAGCTAATCTTTCAATTTCAAAATTATTTAAAATAATATTTCTTTCTTCACAATAAGCTTTAACATACATAATGGCAGTTTTATCAGCAACAGTGGAAATAGTTCCGGCTCTATATGCATGATCTTCTCCGAATAAAACCTTTACATAATTATGGGCATCAGCTTGATTATCTCCTGAGAAGTTTAAATCAATATCTGGTACTTTTTCGGCTTTAAAACCAAGGAAAGTAGCAAATGGCATATCTTGCCCTTCTTTTTTAAATTTAGTCCCACATTCACAATAAGCATCTGGCATATCATAACCTGAGGCATATTTCACAGAAAGAGCCTGGCCATCATCATCAATAAATTTCGATTTTTTACAATTAGGACAAACATAATGAGCAGGAAGACCATTAACTTCAGTTATACCCATCATTGTGGCTACTAAACTAGAACCAACTGATCCTCTTGAACCAACAAAATAACCATCAGCATTACTTTTCTTAACTAACTTTTCCGCAATTAAATAAATAACATCAAATCCACCCCCGATTATCCCTGATAATTCTTTATCTAATCTTTCGGCAATATTCTCTGGAAGAGGATCTCCATATATTTCATGAGCTTTTTTATAAACCATATCTTTAGTCGTTTCAGCACTATTTTCTAATATAGGTGTATATAATTTATCATGAATTATTTGTAAATGTTCAACCATATCAGCTATTTTATTTGTATTTGTAATAACTATTTCTTTTCTTAAATCTTCATCTAAAAAGTTAAAAGCATCTAACATTTCTTTAGTTGTCATAAAATACATATTAGGTACTTCAATATCTTTTCTATTTAAAGGATGAATTTTCCCATTTGTTTTTTGACTAATAATAATCTTTCGATAAATTAAATCATCTGGTCTTAAATTATGAACATCTCCCGTTGCACAAACTAATTTTCCGCATTCTTTTCCTAATCTAACTAATCTTTTAACATATTCTTGATAAGCTATAACACTTTTAAAAGGTTTATCAAATCCAATTAAGTGACTACAACAATTAGCGGGTTGTACTTCAATAAAATCATAAAAATTCATCATATTAATTAATTCATCATCACTTAAATTAATTCCTTTTTCAAATACTTCCCCATTAACGCAACCACTGCCAATAAGTAAACCTTCTTTTAAATTAATTAAATCTGTTCTTGGTATTTTAGGTTCTTTAAAACGATATAAATATTTTGTATTAGCCATACTAATTATTTTAAATAAATTTTTTAACCCCACTTTATTTTGAGCAATTAAAGTTAAATGAAATGGTCTTGCAAATTTAATAGCATTATCTTTATCGGCAATTTTTTCTAATTCAATTGTTGTATGAATATTTTCTTTTTTTAATTCATTAACTAATTTATAAAAACAAGTTGCTGTTCCTTTAGCATCATAATCAGCCCTATGGTGTTCATCTTCATTCCATTCTACTTCTAAGTTTTTAACTAAGGTTGATAGTTTATGATTCCGCCACTCCGGATGCATATTCCGTGCCATACCCATGGTATCCACTACGGTATTATTAAATTCTCTTAAATTATATTTTTTAACCGCGGCTTTTACAAAACTAATATCAAAGGCTGCATTATGAGCAACAAGTGGTAAATCACCCACAAAATCTAAAAATCTTCTTGTAACATTTTCTTCACTATCTTTCCCCTTTAACATTTCATCGGTAATTTGCGTTAATTCCGTGATAACTTTCGGAAGAGGATATGGACAACTAATAAGTTCATCAAATGTATCTATTACTTCATTATTTTTAACTTTAACAGCCCCAATTTCAATCATTTGATCTGTGCCAAAATTAAAACCTGTTGTTTCCGTATCATAAACAACATATTCTTGATCCATTAAATTAAATTCTTTATTATTAAAGACAATTGCACTATCCACATCAACAACATTTACTTCAGCTCCATATAAAGCTTTAAATTTATTTTCTTTTCCATCATTATATGGTGTAACTGTATTATAAACATCTGGATAAGCTTGCAAGGCATTATGATCCGTGATAGCCACAGCTTTATGACCAAGTCCAATTGCAAAATTAACTAATGTTTTAGCAGGTATAACCCCATCCATCATACTCATCATCGTATGCGCATGTAATTCTACTCTTTTTTCTTCTTCTTCATCTTTTATTATTTCTTCTTTAGATGGTATTTTTTCAATATTCTTGGCTTCAAATACCATACATTTTTGATAATCATCTAAGACAGCTTTCCCATGAATTCTATACCAAGATCCTTCTTTTAATTCTTTATTTAAATCATTATATTCTTCTTCATCAAACTTAACTATTTTAACTAAATAACTATCAGTCTTATCACTAACCTTTAAATTAAAAATATAAAAAGGTCCTTTTTTCCCCACTCTTTCAATAACTTCTTTTTTAAAGATATATACTTCAATAATTAAGTTATTCATCTCTCCAATTATATTATTTAATTTTGTTACTTCTCCATCTTTATGCATCCCCATGATAACTGGTGATGCCTTAGGCTTTTCTCCCCCTTTTTCTTTTTCTCGATCTATTTCTTCTTGAATTTCTTTTTTACCATCAACATTAATTTCCACTTTTACTTCAAAATTACCTAATCCATATTTTTTTAATTTACTTATTAAATAATTAGCTTCATGTTCTAAATCTTCTTTTTCAAATTCAGATAAAACATTAAAATAAATAATATTATCTATTATTTCGATATTACTACTTTTTAAATTAATTAAAGATGGTCTACTAATAATAATATCATCTAAAAAATAATTAAGATAATTTAAAATATCATCTTCTAAAATATTATCATATTTTAAAATAATATCACATTTCTTTTCCCCATTTATCCCCCTTTGACTACATAAAAATAAATCATTAACATCATTAATATTTAAAACATAAGGATTAGTTAAATAAACAACAAAACTATCTTCTAATTTCTTTAAAACAACTTTTTCTATTTTTGCTTCTTTAAATTCATTTGTTGTAAAACCAATACTACTAAAAAATCTTTGTACTTCTTCGTTCATTGTTAATCCTCCAACTTACTTATATTATTAACGATTATACTTATTTTGTCAAATCGTTTTACAACTTGCCCATTTATTTTAACTAAATTATTTTCTTTAATATTTATATTATTATATACTTTAGGAAAAACAGTTAAATCAACATTCCCTGTTTCATCACTTGCCTTCATAAAAGCCATTTTTTCTTTTTTCTTTGTTACTATTTCTTTAATATTTTCTATTAAACATACGACTATAATATTTTTAAATAAATAATTATTAATATTATTTAATTTAATATATTTTTGATCAATATATTTACTAGCTGGATGATTAGTTATATAAAAACCATATAATTCTAATTCTTTATTAATTATTTTTTCTTCTTTAGATATTATTATACTTGGTTTAAGTAAAGTATCATCATCTAAAGAAGCATAATTTAAAACCTTTTCCATATTATTTAAAAGAGTTGTTTGATTTAATTTAAAACAGTCTAAAGCTCCAGCATAAATTAAAGTTGTTAAAATATTTATATTTAAAATATTTTTATTTTTTAAAACAAAATCAAAATAATCATGATATCCTTCTTTTTTATTATTTAAGATTTTCTCTGCTAGATCATTATTAATATTCTTAATTGTATTTAAAGGCATTATTAAATAATTATTCTTTATTTCATAATCTAAAGAATTATTATTAATAGATGGTTTAATTAATTTAAAACCTTTTTGTTTTAAATAAGCTAAATATATATTATTTTTAAATCCTAAAGAAGAATTAAGAAGTTCCACGATAAAATAAGGGGCATAATAAGTTTTTAAATAGGCTTGAATATAGGCTAGATGGGCATAAGAAACAGAATGGGATTTATTAAAGCCATAGTCGGCAAATTTAAGGATTTGTTCATATAACTTTAAAATAAAATCTTTTTGATAACCTTTCTTTAAAGCACAAGAAATAAAATAATCTTTCTTTTCTAATAAAACATCTTCTTTTTTCTTCGCTATAGCCCTGCGATAAACATCAGCTTGGCCATAGGAAAAACCAGCAATTTTACCAAGGATAGCAATAATTTGTTCTTGATATAATAATATGCCATATGTTTCTTTTAAAATTTCTTCTAAGTCTGGATGTAAATAAGTAACTTTTTCTAAGCCATTTTTTCTTCTAATAAAGCTTTCAACATGATCTTTTGGTCCAGGTCTACCTAAAGCAACAGCACTAGTTAAATCAAGAAAAGAATTAGGTTTTAATTTAAGTAAAAGATTTTGTTGAGCTGGTGTATCAAATTGAAATATTCCTTCTGTTTTAGCACTTTGAAATAATTTATAAACATTAGGATCATTTAAATTAATATTCTTAATATTAACTTCTGGTACTCTTTTTAAAATATTAGCTATACTAGTTAAATTCTTTAAAGCTAAAAAATCCATTTTTAAAAAACCTAAAGATTCAATATAATCAAGGGGTATACCTGTTTGTAATTCTTTATTATTTAAATAAACAGGAATAACATCATCTAATGTTACACTAGATATAACGATACCTGAGGCATGGGTAGAAGTATTTTTCTTTATCCCTTCTAATTTTAAACTAATTTGATATAACTTTTTTAATTCAGGATAACTTTCTAAATATTTCTTTATTATTATATTATTAAGATTTTCTTTTAAATTATTATTACCATTTATTTCTTTTAAAAATTTATCTAATAAATTATTATTTATTCTTAATAACTTTCCTATTTCTCTTAATACTAATTTACTTTTTAAAGTAGCATAGGTTAAACCTGTAGCTACTTTATCATAGCCATATTTTTTCTTAACATAATTAATAACTTCATCTCTTTTTAAAGCATCAAAATCTATATCGATATCCGGCATAGTTATTCTCTCAGGATTTAAAAATCTTTCAAATAATAAATTATATGGTAAAGGATCAATATCAGTAATACCGAGAGAATAACTAACTAAAGAACCCGCGGCACTCCCCCGACATCCAACTAAAATATTATTTTTTTTAGCATATAAAACATAATCATAAACAATTAAAAAATAATCAACAAAACCTAATTGTTTAATAATTTTTAATTCATATTTTAATCTTTCCATATATTTTAAAGGAATATTATTATTTAATCTTTTATTTAATCCTTTAAAAGCTAGTGCTTCTAAAAATTTTTCAGAAGAAGAATTAAAGACAGGAATATATCTTTCTTTACTGGGAATAACTAAATTAAACAAAGATATAAATTCATTTATTTTATTCTCATCTATAAAACTTTCTTTCTTATAATAATTATCTTTATATTCTTTTATATTTTCTTTTCGAAGTAAATCTAAATATTCTAAATATTTTAAATCTTCTACTTTAAATGCTCTTATATCATTTACATATAAAGCATTATTAGTAATTAAATATGCATTACTTTTTTCATAATTATTTTGATATCCTATATATCTATTATTATAAAAAGATAAAGTAGAATATAATTCTTTACTAGCATAAGGAATAATAACGACCATATTATTTTTATATTTTTCTAAATCAACAATAGCTATATCTCTTTCTTGTTTTATTGTATTTAATTTTAAAAGATTTTGATAACCTTGATAATTTAGAGCATATAAATATATTTCTAAATTATTTAATATAATACTTAAACCTATAATAGGTTTAATATTATTTTTTAAAGCAGTTTGATAAAATTCAATTGATGAAGATAAAGTATCATCAACAACAGCACAAGCATTAATATTATTGTCATGTAAAAAGTTAATTAAATCAGGTATTTTAATTAAACTTTGGAGTAATGAATAATCAGTTGTAACTTTAAGTGGTGCATACATAACTTTTACCTCATTTATATTATAGCACTAATAATTATATAACCTAATTAAAAAATTATAAAAATTAAAAAATTTAATTTAAAATACCTCTCTTTGTAATGCTTCTAATAAATTAAGTTCATTTTTATAAATTGACAAATATTCTTCAATTTTTTGCATATCCAGTTCATCAACTATTTCCCTATAATTAGATATTATCTCTTTATAATAATCAAAAGGGATTTTTTTTCTTTTTCTAATAAGCTCAACAAGTAGTCTTTCTTTATTATAAATATTTATAGTACATTTATTAACTTTAATTTTTTCTTTTCCAGCATTTAAAGCATTTTTATTAGTATATATTTGCATAATTTTTCCATTTTTGATAGAACGATAATTACTTGGCGTAGCAATATATGTTTTACTTGGTATCACATCAGTTAAATCATAATAATAAAAAGCTGAATCCATTGTTATAACACCTGATGGATATTTTTTAGAATAAAGAATCATTGGATCTACTATTTTTAAATACCTTTTTCAACTTTGAATATTTCTTTATTATCAATTGCTTTCTTAATATTGTATCTCGTACCATATTTTTTTAAAAGTTCTTTATATGAATAAATCATTTTTCTCACCTCTTTTTCATTTTAGCATAACGTCGGGTAAAAATTAATAAAATACCCGACGTTATGTAAATTAATAAAATTATTAATAAAAAGCTTAAAAAGTCATTTAAAACGTTTATTTAGAGTAACTAGCAAATCAAATTTATTTATGCTATAATTCTTCTTAGGTGATGGTGTTAATGAAGGAAAAAGTAAAAAAGGGATTTATTTATATTCTTTGGCTTTTTTTACTAGGAGCTTTCCTCGGTTATATTATCGAAACAATTTTTTATTTACTTAAATATCATGAGTTTGTTAATAAAAGTGGTTTATGGTATGGCCATTTAAAACCTATATATGGACTAGGAGCTGTTTTATTAACGATTATTTTATATAAAGTAAAAGATCAAAGTCTATTAAAAACATTTATTTATGGCATTATAATTGGTACTGCTTTTGAATATATTGCTTCTTTATTTCAAGAATATGTTTTAGGTGTTTATACTTGGAATTATGCTAACTTTAATTTAAATTTAAATGGCCGAATCTATTTACCTTATTGTTTTATCTGGGGTTTAATAACTATTATTTATTTTAAAGGTATTTTTCCCTATTATGAAAAATTATTTAAAAAATTATATTCTTATCGTTTAGTTTTAATAAGTTTAGTTGTAACTATTTTTTTGGCATATGACTGTCTATTAACAGGTGTAATAGCATATCGATATTCCGCAAGAAGGCAAGGTGTTATAGCCACAAATAAAATCAGTAATTATATTGATCAAAAATATCCTGATGAATTAATTCAAAAGAGAATGCCTAAATTAAGATTAGTGGCTAATTTAAAGTAAACTAATTGACAAATAAAAGGTAATTTGATAAACTTTAGAAGTGATGAAAAGGAGGCATATTAATGGCTACAAAAGTAACTACTAAAAAACCTTTAACAGGTAATAGAAGATCACATGCTTTAAATGCAACTAAAATGAAACAAAAGCCTAATTTACAAAAGAAAACTATAAATGGAGAAAAAGTTATCATAAGTGCTAGAGAAGCAAGAACGATAAACAAAGCAGCTTAAATTAAGCTGCTTTTTAAATACTTTGTTTTAATAAATTAATTTGTTCATTATAATCTAAATGATCACAGACAAATGATCCAACTATAACACCATCAGCATCTTTGACAAAACCAATTGTTTCATCATTAATACCTCCATCAACATAAAGACCAAATTGATGCTTTTTCTTTTCTTCTTTAACTAATTCATAATTAACTAATGATTCTCTTAAGAATCTTTGACCACCTTTACCAGGATAAACACTCATAATTAAAAAAGCATCAATTAAACCTATATATGGTAAATAATCTTTAATATCTTCATTAGGATTAATAACAATACCTGCTTTTTTACCATGATTTTTTATATCCATGATTAAATTAGTTACATTTTCCGCGGTTTTAGGATGAAAAAAGATAATATTAACATTCATTTGATATAAAGTTTCTAAATATTTTTCAGGATAAGCTACCATTAAATGAACATCTAAAGGCTTTTTTAAATCCTTAAAATAATTTGGTAAACTTTCAATATCAAAATTTTTTTCTCCTACATATATTCCATCAATTAAATCTAAATGAATGGCATCAGCATTACTTTCATCAATTAATTTTAATGTCTTTTCTAAATCATTTATTTTACTTAAATAACTTACGGTTATTTTCATATACTTCACCTAAAAACTTCAAATAATTATTATATCTTGATTCGTTTATTTGCCCCTTTTTAACTGCTTCTTTAACCCCACATTTTATTTCTTTATCATGATTACAATTAGCAAAATAACAAGAATACTTTTGAAACTCTGGGAAAGATGCTTTTAAAGCATCTTCCTTAATATTCTTAAAATCTAAAGAAGAAAAACCAGGAGTATCCACGATAAAAGCATTTGTTATTTCATAAAGCTCAGTATGTCTTGTGGTATGAACACCTCGGTTTAAAGCCTTACTTATTTCTTTTGTTTCTAAATTTAAAGAAGGATCTAATTTATTTAAAAGAGTTGATTTACCTGCCCCAGTTTGACCTGTGACAACAGTAATCTTATTTTTTAAATATTTCTTTATTTCTTTTAAATCATTATTTAAAAAGACTTTATAACCTAAACTAGTATATAATTCTTTTATTTTATTAAAATTAATTAGTTCTTCTTTATTTAATAAATCTATTTTAGAAAAACAAATAACTGGTTCTATTTTATTAAAGGTTATAATTGTTATAAATTTATCTAATAAATTTAAGGATAAATCAGGTTGTTTTAAACTAGTTAATATTAAAGCAATATCAACATTAGCAACACAGGGTCTTTCTAAATAATTCCGTCTTTCTTTTATTTTTAATATTACTTTTTGAGCTGGATCTATTGTTACTAAATCACCTACGACTGGAGATATTTTTTCTTTGCGAAAAATACCTCGAGCCCTGCAAACATAAAGATTATTTTCCCATTTAACAGTATAATCGTTACTAATTATTTTGATTATTATTCCATCTTTAACCATTAATCTAATATTTCTCCATCATCATTTTCTTCTTCATCTATAGAGCCAGATGCTAAAGCGACTTTAATTCTAAGTTCTACGCCAGGCACAACAGTTGTTCCTGCTTTACGGTTTTGATAAAAGACAGTACCAGGTGCATATTCACTCGTTACAACATATTGAATATTTTCTTCTGGATCAAATTTTAAGCCCATGTCTAAAGCAAAATCCGTCACATCATCAACCGTATATCCTTCTTCTAAAAAGTCGGGATATTTATTATCCATCTTCGGAATATATAAAGTTATTTTATCCCCTTTCGATAATTTTTGCCCTGCTTCAACAGATTGCCTAATAATTTGTCCTTCTTCATAATTTTCTAATTCTTCAGCTGGTATTTCTTCTCTTTCAATTAAAACTTGTAAGCCTAAAGTTTCTAATCTTTCTTGAACCCGAATATAATTTTGATCAAGATAATCTTCAATTGTTATTTTTGTATCACCAATAGAAACATATAATGTTACTTCAAAACCTTCTTTTCGTTTGCTTCCAGCAGGAGGTGATGTTCTTGTAACACTTCCAACATCAATATAATCACTATCTTCTTCTCTTGTTTCATCAGCAACATTAAAGCCAGCCTCTTGTAATTTTTTAATAGCTTCTGTTGTTGTTAAATTTTTAACATCTGGTATTTCGGTTTGTTTAGCACTAGTTAAATAAGGAATTAAAACAAAGATGGTGGTAATAATTACAACTAAACCGACAAAAACACTAGCTAAAATAATAATAAATTTATTTTGCCCAACCGATGAATAAGAAGAATCATTATCTATATTAGGCTTCTTTATTTCTTCTTTTTCTTCTAGTTTTTTCTTTTGATCAGAAGCTTTCACGGCTTTAATTATTTTTGTATCATCATAATCATTTTCAGGATATTTAAAAGTTATTTTTAATTCATTAGCTCTTGATTCATCTAAACAAGTTTTTAAATCTTCATGCATTTCTCTAGCATCAGCATAACGATTTTTTAAATTTTTAGCCGTTGCTTTTAAAATAATATTTTCTACACTCTGTGGTAAATCAGGTAATTCATCCCGAATTGATGGCATTGGTTCTTTTAAATGTTTTAAAGCTATTTCGACCGCATTATCACCTCGAAAGGGAAGTTTTCCAGTTAATAGTTCATACATTAAAATTCCAATTGAGTAGATATCACTTTGGGGAGTAGCTCCTTTGCCACTGGCTTGTTCAGGCGGTAAATAATGCACACTTCCCATGACCGAATTAGTTTGTGTTAATTGAGTTGCATTCATGGCAACCGCGATACCAAAGTCTGTGATTTTAATTAAACCATTTTCTAGAATCAAGATATTTTGAGGTTTAATATCCCGGTGGATTAAGTAAGAATCATGGGCAACACTTAAACCATTGGTTATTTGTAAAGTAATATCAACTACTTCCGCGGTTGTTAATTTACCTCTTTTCTTAAGTAAACTTTTTAAATGTTTTCCTTCAACATATTCCATGACAATGTAGTATTCTCCATTATCTTCTCCAACATCATAAACTTCAACAATATTCGGATTAGATAAACTACTAGCCGCTAAGGCTTCTCTTTGAAAACGTCTCACAAATTTTTCATCACAAGCTAAATCGCCTCTTAAAACTTTAACAGCTACATTTCTATCTAAGATGGTATCATAAGCTAAATAAACATTAGCCATTCCACCTTCCCCGATTGACTTAATTATTTGGTATCTATCACTAATCTTTTGCCCTTTCATTATCACGCTATATCACCACTTTCTCGCACTAAATATGCAATTGATATATTATCAGTCCCCCCACGTGCATTACACTTTCTAATTAATTTTACAACTTTTTCTTCTAAAGTTAAATCATTTTCTAATAAAACTTTTTCAATTTGTTCTTCACTTAAAAGTGAAGTTAAACCATCACTACATAAAAATACTTGCACACTTTCATTATCAACATCATAAATATCTGGTTCACATTTTTCAGCTGCCCCTAAGGCTTTCATTAAAACATTTTTCTTTGGATGATTTTTAGCTTCTTCTTCTGTTATATTTCCTGCATCAACTAGTAAATTAACTAAAGTATGAGGTTTAGTAACTAAATGTAATTTATTATTTTTAACAACATAACCAGATGAATCACCAATGTTGGCAAAAATCAAAAAATCTTTGGTAACAATAGAAGCCACTACCGTTGTTCCTAAACCCTTAGAATTTTCATTTTCTTCCCCATATTCTAATATTTCTTTATTTATTTCATTAATATTATCATTAAGCCAATTAACTGCATCAATTTTTGTTCCCACAGAAGCTGATGTCGTAAATCTTTTTCCTAAATGAGCAACGGCAATGGATGAGGCAACTTCCCCTTTCCTGTGTCCTCCCATGCCATCAGCCACAACTAATAAATATTCATTATTTTTATTTTTTAATATTGTAACACTATCTTCATTATGACTTCTTACTCTTCCTGTATCTGTCAAATAAAATGTTTTCATTTAAAATCACTCTCACTTCTTAATTGTCCACAGGCGGCTTTAATATTTCCCCCAAATTCTCTTCGCACTGTAACATTAATATTATTTTCTTTTAAGATTTGATAGAACTTATTTATTCTATTTTTAGAACTTTTTTTAAATTCTAAATGACTAGTTTCATTATAAGGAATTAAATTAACATATATATTCATATTTTTTAAAAGATTAACTAAATCATATGCATCTTTTTCCCTATCATTAACCATATTAAGCATAACATATTCTATCGTTACTCGTCTATTAGTTTTTTCAATATATTCTTTTATAGTTGGTATTAATATATCTAAATTATAAACTTTATTAATAGGCATAATTTTATCTCTTACTTCATTTGTTGCCCCATGTAAAGAAAGAGCTAAATTAACTTGCCATGGCAACATACTAAATTCTTTAATTTTAGGTACTAACCCACAGGTAGAAACGGTAATATGTCTTGATCCAATAGCTAAAGCTTTATCATCATTTATTATTTTAATAAAATTAATAACATTATCATAATTATCAAATGGTTCACCAATTCCCATGATAACAACACTATCAATTCTTTTCTCTATATAATCTTTAACTAATAATATTTGTTCAACCATTTCAAATGTTTCTAAATTTCTTTTTTTCTTAAACCGACCACTTTCACAAAACTTACAACTCATATTACAACCAACTTGACTAGAAATACAAAGAGATAAACCATAGTTATGTTCCATAAGTACTGCTTCAATATGTTCACCATCATTTAAACGAAATAAAAACTTTTTAACATCTGTATCTTCTAATACTTTTTCAATACTAATAAAATCATTAGTAAAATCTTCTTGCATTTTAATTATAATATCTTGTTTTATATTAGAAAATAAATTAAAATCATAAATATTTTTTTGATAAAGCCATTCAAAAACTTGAGTTGCTTTATAACTCTTTTGACCTATTTCTTTAAAATAATCTTCTAACATATTCCTACTATAATTAAATATATTTTTCTTCATAATCCTATTATAGCACTATTTTTATAAAAGAACAAAGAATAAATAATGGATATCATTTATATAAAAAAATTATTAGTTAATTCTAATAATTTTTAATCTTTTAAAGCTGTAATTGGAAAAACAATTACTTTATCATCCCTTGTATAAATTGCATTAGTTAAGCCACAGATAACTGCACAAACTTTAGGAGGTTTTCCTCCTTTTTCTTTTATAATATTACTAACTTTAATTAAGTTATGAGCTGCTTCTTCAATTTGATTAGCCCCAAGTTTTATTTCAAAAGCCGCATAACTACCATCTTCAAATTCAATAACAGCATCAAATTCATTGCCATCATAATCTTGATAGTGATAAATATTCCAATTATTAACCTCAGCATATATTCTTAAATCTCTAATAACCATTGCTTCAAACATAAAACCAAAAGTATGTAAATCATTTATACACATATCAACAGTCATATTAAGCAAAGATGTCGCAATAGATGGATCAACAAAATGTCTTTTTTCCATTTGTTTTACTCGCATACTACTTCTAATATTTGAATTAAAAGGTAACTGATTTTCAATTAAATAAAGTTTACTTAAATCATTTAAATATTCATTAATAGTCTTTACATCAATATCTAAATTATCTACTCCTTTTATATCATCTTTTAATTTAGCAAGAGAAGAAGTAGTAGATTCATTTCGAGAAAGACTACGTAGTAATAACATCATTTTATTTAAATCCCTTTTTGTATTACTAATTCTATTTATATCCATATCTATTATTTCTTTAATATATTCTTTTGGTAATTTAATAGCTTCTTCAAAAGGAACATCCATACTTCCGGGAAAGCCTCCTCTTAAAACTAATCTTATAATATCTTTTAAATTAATATCTTTAGTCTTTTTACTTTTAACTTTATTATTATAGATATCTTTTAAGGAAATATCTCCAGATGAATCTCCTGATTCATATAAACTCATAGGATACATTTTTATTTTTTTAATTCTTCCTGCCCCAGAGTGTTTAATTATAGCTTGTTTTTCAGTAGGTAAGACAGTTGACCCAGTTAAAATATATTTTCCTTTTATCCCATCCTCATCACATTTATATCTTGTTGCATCCCAAATTTCAGGAACTTCTTGCCATTCATCAATTAACCTTGGAGTTTGTCCATCAAATATTAAAGATATATCTGTTTCTGCTAACCGGCGATTTTGATAATTACCTTGAGGATCCATGAGTAAAAATTCACTTTTAGCTTGATTTCGACCAGCCCAAGTTTTTCCAATCCATTTAGCTCCAACAATATTTATAGCACCATAAGCTTTTAAACTATTTTCAATTTGTCTATCAATTAATCTTGGTTTATATTTGATCATTTTATTTATTCTCCTTCAAATGATATTATACTATATTACTTATATTTTGTCCATTCTATTGGATGATATTTTTCATTTTCATTGGATGATTTTTTCTTTTTTAATTGAATCAAATTATTTCAAAATAAATATTATAAATTGATTTAAAAAATAAATTCTTCTTCACTTAACTTATCATATTCTTTTGCTTTTAAACCTGTTGCTTCAAGTATAATTTCTTTTGGTATTTTTAATCTAATTAAGTTTTTGGCTACATCTTTTTTACTTAATTTTTTCTCATAATCAAGAATACACTTAAACCGTCTTTCTTTTTCTTCTTCATAATCAAAAGCATTATCTAATGAATTATATATATCAATTAATAATTTTTCTTTAGCATTTAATTTTCGCATATTATATTCCCCCTTTTTTAATATTAATTAGTAGATATTAATTTATCATATTCTTTTGATTGTAAACCTGTTGCTTCAAGTATAGTTTCTCTGGGCATATTTAATTTAATTAAATTTTTAGCTATGTCTAATCGAGCTATTTCTAAGCCCTGTTCAACACCTTGTTCTATTCCTTGCTCAATGCCTCGTTTTACACCTTTTTTAAATCCTTTTTTTATACCTTCTCTACTACTTAATTTTTTCTCATAATCAAGAATACAATTAAACTGTCTTTCTTTTTCTTCTTCATAATCAAAAGCATTATCTAAAGAATTATATATATCAATTAATAATTTTTCTTTAGCATTTAATTTTCGCATATATTCATCCTCCTTTATAAATTTTTCCAATTCTATAATATTTTCACTTAACTTTAACAACAATAATAACTTCTCTGTCTTGTTTAATGTAGTTTTATTGTACCATTTCTTCTTTATCATTTCAAGGGAGTACATAATTATTTTTTCATATCTACTCATTATTCTATTATAATCATCTTTATAAGTTATGATATTTCTTAAATACTTTCTATTATAATTATTAAAATTATTAATATTAACTTGAATAATCTTATATCTAGGTCTTAAAGAACCCTTTGGAAAATAGATATTATATAAATGATGTATATATCTTATTTTATCTAATAATAAAGTTGGATAGTATTTATTATTAAATTCATAATTTACAATATAATTATCAACTAGTACAACTACATCGGCAATATGTCCTTTTTCTTTATCAATATACTTAAATAAATCAGAATCTAATATAATTAAATTTTTATATACTTGATTCTCATCTTTATTTAAAATACTTGCTGTTAATTTAGATATATACCATTTACTCTTTGGATTTTTAGCTAAATTTTTAAATAAATAATCTTGCATTAAATTGGTCTTTTTTATTTCTTCTATCATATACAATATTTTCTCCTTCATATATATATAATCCGATAGAAGGCCAATTTCCTTTTTATTTATTAAAAAAAAGCAAAAATATTGCTTTATTTATAACGATTCATTTGATTCATAACTTGTTTAACTTGTTTTTGACTAGGTTTACGTCCCATGCTACTCATCATTGCTTCAATCATTTTTTCATTAATTGGAGGATTTTTATCCATTTGTTTCTTAACAACAAATCGGCATAAAAAGAATCCTATTATAATACCTATAATAATACCAATTACTAAATATAATATTAATTTTCCCATTTATCTCACCACTTACCTATTATTTTACAATACTTTTTCACTTGTGACAAGCTTTGTTAACCAAAAATAATCGCGAGAAATAAAATCACAAGCAAAATAATTAGGATTAGGAAAAAATTTATCAATATTTTTTATTAAAACATTAGTCTTTAAAACAATATGACTATTTTTAACAATTATTTGGGTTTCTTCTTTCCTATATTTATTAATTATTTTATGAATATCCCCAATTTTCATATAAAAATCATTATCTTTATTTTTTTCATATAAATCTTTATTTATTTTTTCTTTATCTATTGGAACTATTACTTGATCTAATAAATCTTTTCCATAACTAATACTATTTTTATCAAGTAAATAAATACCTTCTAAAGTTCTATATAAATTATAGGGAGAATCTTTAGTTAAAATCCTTAAATCATTACTAATTTTAAATATATAAAAAGTCCTCATTCTATCACCTATTATGATGATAATACAAAGGACTTAAAAAATTTGTCAATTTAAGGAAACAATATCATCTTTTTGTAAATATTCTTTTATTTTTAAAGAAATATCTTTTTCAGTAAATTTAAAATATTTACATACTTCTTCTTTATTTCCACTTAAACCAAATTTATCAATACCAAATATATATTCTTCTTTGGTGGCAAAACGATTCCATATTAAAGTACTAGAGGCTTCAATAACAAAGGTTGGAATATCTTTAGGAAGTAATTGCTCTTCATAAATAGGATTTTGACTTAAAAATAATTCCATACATGGCATTGATACTACTCTTAAATCTAAACCATCTTCTAAATATAAATTCTTAGCAATATTTAAAGCTGTTTCAACTTCACTACCTGTAGCAATAATAATACCATCTAAATGATATTTTTCTTTTCTAATCATATATGCCCCATATTTAACAAATTTAGCATTCGTATTTTTACATTTATTTCTTTTTTCTTTACTTATTACTAAAGCACTAGGCATATTATTTTTTAAAATATATTCCCATGAACCTAATATTTCATTAATATCAGCTGGTCTAAATGTTAAAAAATTTGGTATACTCCGTAGCATAGCTAGTTGTTCAACTGGTTCATGGGTAGGTCCATCTTCACCAACATAAATAGAATCATGGGTAAAAATATATGTTACAGGTAAATTCATTAAAGCACTTAAACGCATCGCTGGTTTTAAATAATCACTAAAACTTAAGAAAGTAGAACCAAATACTTTTAAATTACTTAAAGCTAGACCATTTAAAATCCCTCCCATAGCGTGTTCTCTAACGCCAAAATAAATATTTTTACCTAAAGGATTTTTACTAGTTTGTATACTTGATTTATCTAAAGATGTTTTACAAGAAGAAGATAAATCCGCGGATCCACCTAAGAAGAAAAGACTCTTTGGTGAAATAAAATTCATTATTTTATGATTAGATTCTCTTAATTCTTCATTATATTCATCACTTATTTTAAATTTAGTATCATCAAAATCTATCACAAATTCATTTTTTTCTAATAAATTAATTAATTCATTTAAAATAGGATTATTACTATCTTTTATTTGATTATAAATAGATTGCCATGGTTTATATACTTTTTGCATTCTATTATTAATATAATTTTGCATATAACTAATATTATTAGAATTAAGTTCAAATGGTTCAGTTGTAATCTTTAATTTTTCTTTAACATTTTTTAAATCTTCCATACTTAATGGTTTACCATGAACTAAATTTGTTCCTTCATTTAAAGAATCTTTACCTATTGTTGTATCTATTATAATAATTGATGGTCTATTACTTTTTTTAGCATCTTTAATAGCACTACTTATATCATCATAATTATTCCCATTTTTAACTCTTATAATATCAAAATTTAATGCTTCAAAACGTATTTCAATATCTTCATCAAAAGTATCTATAGTACTACTATCTAAACTTACTTCATTATGATCATATAAAAGAATTAATTTATTTAAATTTTGGGTAGAGGCAAAAGATAAAGCTTCATAACTTATTCCTTCCATTAAGTCTCCATCCCCACATAAACAATAAGTATAATAATCTATTAATTTACTTTCATTAGTTACTTTTTTAACAATATTTTCTAAATAACGTTCAGATAGGGCCATTCCAACAGCCATAGCGACACCTTGACCTAAAGGACCAGTTGATACATCAACACCTGGAGTTACTCTATATTCAGGATGTCCTGGAGTCTCTGAATGGATTTGTCTAAAGGCTTTTAAATCTTCAATATCTAAATCAAAACCAGCATGATATAAAACAGAATAAAGTAAAGCTGAACCATGACCACAGGATAATACCACTCTATCACGATTAATCCATTTAGGATTAGTTGGTATAAAATTTAAATGATCTTTATATAAAGCATATAATGTTGGGGCAAAACCTAAAACAATACCAGGATGACCAGATGAAGCTTTATTAATCATATCTAATCCTAAAGATTTAATACTATTTATAACCATATTATCATATTTACTCATATAAAACACATCCTTATATATTAAAATAATATCATAATTTTATAAAAAAAGATAGAATTATAAAAGAGTTATTAATGTTCTTAATAACTCTAATTAATAATTTTATTTAATTAGTTTTTAATACATATGGATTATCAAAAGTACCATCACCACTTGTAAATTCTGTATTTGCTTTTAGATAAAATGTTGGTCTAACAGCACCTAAGTCTTTATAAACATTAGCTCCATTACTTATATAACCTGAAGATTGTATCATATGAACATATAATGATAACTCAGAACTACGAGTAATTGTTAACTCTGAATAACCATTATATAACCAATTTCCATTTTTGTTTGCTTCAATATTATATTTATCTAAATTTATTTGCCAATTATCTTTACTTGACGCAAATCCATAGTCAGATACGTACATTAATCCTACTTTAGCTTCTACTGTCTTGTTTGTTGCTTGTTGATAACCTTGTGTACTATTGTTAATTTCCACTTTATGAACTTCTCTAGCTGTTTTGCAATATTCATCAAGTGATAAGCCACTTGTATTCCATGTCACTGTTTCTATTTTATCAACCCATGAAGATCCAATGGCTGTTCCTGCTAAATATTTATTATTTAAAGCTGTATATAATGTACCATCTTTCCATTCGTTTTTGGCATTAGAATTATAATAAAAACCATTAATAGACGTAGTTCCTTTTACCCTTCGCATATTAAAACTATAAGAGTCTTTTAAGTAAGATGAGCTTAAAGAAAGTTCAGTTGCTGAAATATATTCTGCTTTTATTAATTTTACTAAATTTTGTTCTTCTATGTGATTTTCATCTATAACTACTTTAACTGGTATTACTCCTAATATTCGATATAATTTTTTAGAACTTTCACATTGACCTGGCTGTAAATTTAATTTTGTTCCATTAATCAATTCTACTTTTGCTTTTTCTAATAAATTACCTAAACAAACATAATTACTTGGTTCATTTCCTGCATATCTATAACTTCCGTCTCCGGCATCAACACTACTTTCATTTATTTCTAGATATTCTTTTTCTAATGCTATTTTAAGTGCTGAAGCACTATCAAGCCACCATGTTACATCTTGTTCATCTTTCCAATCATCAGGATTATTTTCCTCTGCTATGTAATATTTATTAAACCCATTTTGCATATATTTTTTTATTAAATCATCTACAGTTTGATATTTTTCTTTCCATTTATCAGCTACATAATAACTTTCTTTATCAGCATAATTATATCCAATAAAACTATTATCATGATGAATTAATTCTCCATCTCCAACATTACGATCCTCTTTTGAAGCTAGTTGAGTTATGCAAGATGATAATACTCCTCCAGGACATACATCTAATAGTTGAGTTCCTTTTTTAGGTATTTCCACTCTACAACTCATATTACTATTTACATTCTTTGCTGTTAATGTTTCATTATTATTACTTAATTCACATTGTCCTTCTTTTACTTCTGCTTTTGTTAAGTCATATCCTTCATTAGCACTTATGGTAAATGTTGTATTCTCTCCATTTGCTACATGATTCCATGTAGGTACAGATTTACCATTATCAACTGTTATATCTACTTTCCAG
>CANRDD010000015.1 GCA_947629305.1 uncultured Bacilli bacterium
TATTTTGATACTATGCCATGTTGTTTCATAACTTACATTTCCTATTTCTACTGGTTTATATTCATCTGTTTTTATTATTTCACTATATATATTACTTCTATATCCTTCTTTATCTATGACATAACTATATATTTTATAATTTTGATTTGGTTCTAATTCACTTCCATCATCTAATTCATTAAATGTATAACTATTAGTTGGACTTTCATGATAGGTATAATTTAAGCTTTCAGCAATAGTCATTAATTTAATATTTGCTGGTTCTTCATTTGTTTTTTCTATGGCAAAATAATATTTATCTGCATCAACAGTTCCAGGGTCTATATTAGCTACAGCTGTTATACTATGCCAGTCTTTTTCAGGTGTTATACTATTTACATTAATTAATTTATATGTATCTATGTCTTCTGTTGTTATATAAACTCTTCCCTTAAGTGTTTTTCCACCATTTTCATTTTGAATAGTATCTAAGTTTACAAGGGTTACTGTTATTTCCCATGTTTGCGTTGTTGGTGTATCTGTTGCTTCTATTTCATAATTTTCGGCGATTTTAAAAGCCATTTGTCTTTTTGTTGTTATATCAAAAGCATTTTTATCTTCAAGAGGAGTTAATCCTTGAATATTTTGAACAAAACCATCTGGTCCTTTTACTTGCATTATTATTTCAGGTTCTTTAGCATCACCTGTTGTATATATAAAATCATTATCATCAACTATAAAGAAAACATTATATGTTCTTGATGCATGTTTTGTTGCATCATTTGGAGTGAGTATTGCTTTTACTGTTTCTGTTTGAGATTTATCTGGAGCATCTTCATAAAAATCATCTTGATTTGCTGTTATAACAATATCACCAGATTTTTCAAACATAAGTGAATCAGTTATTCCTGAAGATGCATTAATATCCGCTTCTGTTCCAGCACCTAATTGAGCTGTAAAGTATGCAAATGTTGCTCCAGCTATGGCTGCTAAAACAACAGCAATTGTTACTATAATTAAAGTTAAATTCTTTTTTTCTTTCATAAAATAAAGTCTCTTTTCTAGGAAATATGTAAAGTACTATGAAGTACCTTTTCCTAGTATTAGTATATATATATATATTGCGGCGCAAGTATTTTTTTAATCACTTTACATATTTTACAATTATTTACAATTATTTTATTATAGATTTAAACTATCTTTATTCCTTCTTATATATACCAATGCTTTATATTTTATATGAACTATGTTATTAACTTAAAATATTACTTCGTATTTAAAAATCATCATCCATTAAAAAATCAAATATATTAACACACTTAATCCCATTTTGAGAATAATCTTCTTTATTCTTAGAAATAATATATTTAAGATAATTATCACTTATACTATTAAAAGCATTAAATTCTCTATTTCTAGTTTCTTCATTTGTTAAATCATAACAAGCTTGAATATATTTAATACTTTTATTTTTAGATGCTATAAAGTCTATTTCTCCTTCTTTAGTTTTTCCCACATAAACTTCATAACCTTTCTTTAATAATTCATTATATATTAAATTTTCAAAAGCTTGAGAATAATTTATTTCTTTACTATTAGTTTTAATTTTTTTAACACCTAAATCAGTAGCATAAAACTTATTTAATGTTTTTAATATAATCTTTTTCTTTATATCATATCTATATACTCTATTAATAATAAAACTTGAACAAAGAGCTTCTAAATATTTATATAATGTATCTGTAGATACTTTATTACCATTTTTATCTAAATAATCTAATACATTTGTTGCTGAAAATTCTCTAGTTTCAGTTTCTAAAATATATTGAAGTATTTTATTAAATGAAGTTATATCAGATATTCCTAATCTTTCTACTACATCTTTAAGAAGTATTGAATCATAAACATCTCTATTATAATTTTCTTTAGCATTATTATTTTCAAAACTAAATCTTTGAGGTAAACTTCCCCATTCGAATATATCTAATAATAAATCTTCATAATTTTCTTTTTTTGTATTAGTTATTTCCACTGCTTCTTTAAATGACGAAGGACTAATTCTAAAACTTACATATCGACCAGATAAATCCGTGGATAATTCTAAAAAAGTCATTTTACTATTTGATCCAGTTATAAAAATACTAAATTAATCAATAATTCTTAAAGAATTAATAGCTTTTTCAAAATTTTTAACTTTTTGAACTTCATCTAAAAAAACATAATAAGTATTTTTATCTTTAACTAAACTTTTAATATAATTATTTAATTCTATTGCATTTGTTATATTAGCATAATCAAGTGATTCAAAATTAATATATATTATATGATTATCATTAACTCCATCTTTTTTAATTTCTTCTATTATTTGTTGTAATATTACTGATTTTCCACTTCTTCTTAATCCACATAATATTTTTATTAAAGAATTAGTATAATAAAAATCTTTTATATAAAAAATAGAAGCATAATAACTTCTATTTTACTTTCTTTTCTATTTTTTCCATTCCACCCATATAAGGTTGTAAAACTTTAGGTATTTTAATTGATCCATCTTCTTGATAATTATTTTCTAAAAGAGCAATTAACATTCTAGGTGGAGCTACAACTGTATTATTTAAAGTATGAACAAATTCTTTTGTTCCATCTTCTTTTTTATAACGAATAGCTAAACGTCTTGCTTGGGCATCAGTTAAATTAGAACAACTACATACTTCAAAATATTTTTGTTGTCTTGGACTCCAAGCTTCAATATCACAGGAACGATATTTTAAATCCGCGAGATCACCACTGCAACAAATAAGTTGGCGAACAGGAATATCTAAACTTCGAAATAATTCGACTGAATAATTCCACATTTTTTCATACCAAGCATCACTTTCTTCAGGTTTACATAAAACAATCATTTCTTGTTTTTCAAATTGATGAATTCTATATATACCTCTTTCTTCAATTCCATGAGCTCCTACTTCTTTACGAAAACAAGGAGAATATGATGTCATTGTAATTGGTAAATCACTTTCTTTAACAATTTGATCTTTAAATTTAGCTATCATAGAATGTTCACTTGTTCCAATTAAATATAAATCTTCATTTTCTATTTTATACATCATATTTTCTTTTTCAGTAAAACTCATAACCCCATCAACAGCATCACTTCTAATCATAAATGGCGGTATACAATATATAAATCCTTTATTAATCATAAAATCTCGAGCATAACTTAAAACAGCACTATGAAGTCTAGCAATATCTCCCATTAAGTAATAAAAACCATTGCCGGTTACTCTGGCTGCTGCTTCTTTATCTAAGCCATTAAATGAAGCCATAATATCAGCATGAAAAGGTATTTCATAATTAGGAACTTTAGCTTCCCCAAAAACTTTCCCTTCCACATTCTTTGTATCATTTTCCCCAATAGGAACATCACTAGCAATAATATTAGGTATAGCCATCATTCTTAACTTAATTTCTTTAGCTAATAATTCTTCTTTTTCTTCTAAAGAAGCTATTTCTTCTCCCATACTTGCTACTTCTTCTTTAATTTTTAAAGCTTCTTCTTTTTTTCCTTCTCGCATCAGTAAACCAATTTTTTCACTTACTTCATTTCTTTTAGCTCTTAAATTATCTCCCTTTTGTTTATATTCTCTATATGTTTTATCATATTCATAAACTTCATCTACTAACCCTATCTTTTCATCTTGAAACTTTTTCTTAATATTTTCTTTAACTAAATCACTATTTTCTCTTATTAAATTAATATCTATCATTATATACACCTTCTTAAAACTTAAACCAAGTTTAGCATAATATTTATTAAATTTCAATTATTTTTAAGAATAAATAACTAGATTAAAAATAATATATTTCATATTTTATATAAAGGGGGAATTTCTTTGTTTTTTAATTTATTAAAAACAATTAAAAATAATGATCCATCTATGCATAGTTATTTAGAATGTTTATTTCATCCTTGGTTTATAACTTATATTTATTATATAATAAGTCATTATTTATATTTAAAAAAACATTATATATTAGCGCGAATTATAATGAATCATACAAAAAGAAAAACAGGAATAGAAATACATCCTGGTGCTATTATTAGTTCTAAAGCTTTTATTGATCATGGATTTGGGGTTGTAATTGGAGAAACAGCTGTAGTATTAGATAATGTTATTATTTATCAAAATGTTACTTTAGGTAGTAATAAAATAACTTTAGGAAAAAGACATCCAACCATTAAAGAAGGAGTATTAATTGGCTCTGGTGCTAAAATTCTTGGCAATATTACCATTGGCCAAAATGTTAAAATTGGTGCCAATGCGGTTGTATTAAAAGATATAGAGGCTAATAAAACTGTCGTTGGTGTTCCTGGCATAATAAAATAACTGTTAAATATTTTTTAACAGTTATGATATTTTAACAAAACGGTATTTTTGTCCTGTTTTATTATCTGGTCTTTCTTGGACATCTTCTAAACTTAAAAAACTGGAAATAGGTCTTACCCATAGTTCATTAGAGTGTTCATACATAACCATTTCTTCTAATGTTTCACTATGTTTACATATGGCTTTAACAACCATTATATCACCTTTAAAATGTCTCCATTTACTTCCTACTTCTATTACTTCATTTTGCATTATTTCTCCTATAATCATCTAATGCTTCTTTTATTCCTTTGTAAGGTAAAAAAGCACAATTTTTTCTATTACTTTGTTTATAAATATTATCATATACAATAGCTTCTTTTAATAATTCTTTATTATATTCTTTTTCATTTAACATCTTTTCAAAATTATCAATATATTCATAAGCTTCATCAATACTTTTCCCAATTAAATTAGTGATCATAATACTTGTTGATGATATACTTATAGCACAAGCTTCCCCATCAAAAACAATATTTTCAATTATATTATTTTTTATTTTTAAATATATATCTAAATTATCTATACAAGAAGAATTACTTGTATTTACTTTTAAATAATTTGGATCATTAGTTCTAATTCTATTCTTTGGATTACTATAATGATCCATGATTATTTCTCTTTTTACTTCTTCATCCATTTTACTCTCCTATATCATTTCTTTTAAAATCTTTTCTTTATCACTTAATAATTCGACTAAAGTATCTATTTCTTTTTCGGTATTATAAAAATATAAACTTATTCTAATACTATTTGTTACACCTGTAACATTTTTTAATATTTTAGCACAATGATTCCCTGCTCTAACACATATATTATATTTATTTAAATAATAAGCTACATCTTGACTAAAAATATCATCAATATTAAAAGTTACAATTCCTGAATCAGCTTCTAAATTAATTATATCTATATAGGGTATTTTAACTAATTTTTCAATTAAATAATTTCTTAAATCTATTTCTTTATCATGAATATTATCCATACCTATTTTATTTAAATATTTAATAGCTTCACCTAAACCAATTACACCTGCAATATTAGGTGTACCTGCTTCTAAACGAGTTGGTAAATCTTTTAAATATATTTCTTTTTCATTATCAAAAGATTCATTCATTCCTCCTCCTAAATTAATGGGAATAAGTTCTTCTAATAATTCTTTTTTACCATATAATATACCAACACCCGTAGGACCTAACATCTTATGGGCAGAAAAAGCTAAAAAATCAATATCTAAATCTTGAACATCAGTTTTCATATGACCTATGCTTTGGGCTCCATCCATAACTACAAAAATATTATTTTCATGGGCAAATTTGGTTATTTCTTTCATAGGTCTAATATCTCCGATGACATTCGTAACCATGGCTAAAGAAATAATTTTTGTCTTAGGTGTTACAACACTTTTAACATTTTCTAAAGTAACATGTAAATTATCATCTAAAGGAATATATTTAATAAGACATCCTTTTTGATTAGCTAAATTAAACCAAGGTAAAACATTAGACGCATGTTCACTACTTGTAATTAATATTTCATCCCCTGCTTCTAAAAGAGGCGCAAAAAAACCATTGGCAATCATATTTAAACTTTCGGTTGCCCCACTTGTAAAAACGATTTCTTCTTTACTTTTAGCATTAATAAATTCTGTTACTAAATCTCTTGTATTTTCATATTCTAAATCAACTTTATAAGATATATCATAATCTCCCCGATGAGCATTTGCTCCATAGTTTGTATAATAATCAGTTATTTTATCAATAACAGAATAAGGTTTTAAACTAGTAGCTCCATTATCAAAATAAATAAGATCTTTTTTTAACATAGGAAAATCATCTCTATTCATTAGTCATCACCTCCATTATTCCTTTTAAAAATCCTTTTAATATTATTTTTTCACTTAAACTTTTACTTAATCCTTTACTCATTAAATAAAATAAATCATCTTTACTTATACTACTAATAGTTACATAATGATTAGCTATAACTTCATTTGTATTAATTTCCATATTAGGTAATACTTCTATTTTACCTTTCTTAGTTATTCCTTTAATATTTTCAATTATTTCATTATTATAAGTATTCTTTTGATTACTTTCTATAATATTAACTTTTATTTTATTTAAATAAGATATACATCTTAATTTAAGATTACTTTTATTATTATTACCTATTATTTTATCAATTATATTAATATTTATATTTTTATGACTAGTTAAAGAATAACGTAAAATAATATTAGTATTATTATATTGATTTATTATTATATTACTATTTTCTTTTAAATTTCTTTTGAATATTTTTAAATCTAAAGAAGCATTATCTAAAAGAGTTATTTCGATATTATTTCCTTTTAATATTATTTTATTATTTCCTTCTAATATTATTTTTTGTTTATTCTTTATTTCGATAATTCCTTGAACATTCTTTAATTTATTCTCTTCTTTATCTAATACTATTTTATTCATTTTGATCAAGCCCACTTATATCAAATGTCTTGTTAAAGCCTTCATTTTCAATTTTTTTAGCTAAAGATAAATTACTTGTAGCTACAATTTTACCAGTTTTCATAATATGAACTTTTTGAGCTTTAATTAAATCTAATATTTTTTCATGATGCGTAATAATTAATATCGTTGGTTTATATAAAGAATAATATTCATTAATAGAATTAGCTACATCTTTAATGGCATCAACATCTAACCCTGAATCAATTTCATCTAATAAAATAAGTTCAGGATTTAACATCCACATATGCATTAATTCATTTTTCTTTCTCTCTCCACCTGACATTCCAACATTTATTTCACGGTGAATAAATGAACTTGGTAAATTTAATTTCGCACATACTTCTTGCAACTTTTTATTAAAGGCAAAGATGCCCACTTGTTCTCCGGTGATTTCATTTAAAGTCATTCTTAACATTTCGGCATTACTAACCCCTTCAATAGCCATGGGATTTTGGTTAAGTAAAAAAACTTTTTCGCGAGCTATATCTGTCGTAGCCATTTTTGTTAAATCTTTATCATGCCAAAGGATTTGCCCCTTTTTAACAGTATAAGCTTCATCATGCATAATAACTTTACATAAGGTACTTTTACCTGTGCCATTTTGTCCCATCAAGGCATGAATTTCTCCATCATTTATTTGTAAATTTAAATTATCAATTATTAATTTATCCCCAGCATAAACAGTTAAATCCTTAATTTCTAGCATAAAGTCTTCACCCATAAGATATTTTACTAAATTTATCCCTATTTGTCTATAAATATAAAAAATACCTTCAAGGTATTTTTTATGACATATAACTTTTTAAAAAATCTAAAGCATTATCCACGGTATAAACGGCAAATTGAGTTTCTTCATATTTTGTTTTTTTCACAATTATATCATTTTCACTGATATCTTTTATCTCCATGTAATAATGGACATTTTTTAAAAAATAATTATAAGAAATAATATAGTTACTTTTATAATTAGGATCTATATTGGCATCAATATTTCTAGTGGCTAAAGATAAACCATTCATTAAACTAGCTAGATTACCTAAAGTAATATTTAAATCAAAAGTTTTCCCAATATTTTTATAGTCTTCTAGCCATGTATCACTTAAAATATATTTATCAGCACAATAATTTAAAAAATCATATTCTAAAGCAACTGTTCTAAAGTATTTATTATCCTTTATTTGGTATTTTGTAATCGTAATATCATTTTTTTCATCATAATAATAATTACCATAGCAATTTTTTAAACTATTTAAATAATCATTCTTAGATTTTTCTAAAGTATCTTGAGGTAAAAAAGTAATTAACTCGCTTTTCTTATTAGTTATATTAGTATTATATAAAAATCTAGGAATAGGTATGCCACTTCCTGCCATAGCTTCCGTTTTAAAAACAGTTTTTGTAAATGTATCATTAATTAATAAAGCTAGTAATAAAACAGCAAGAGAAATACTAATAACAATTCCTATTAATCTAAAAATAAACCTCATACTTCCTCCTCGATTAAAGATAAATTAACTCTATTTTTATCTTTATCAATTCCACATATATAAACGGTAATAATATCACCAACTTTTAATATTTCTTTTGGATGTTTAACAAAGTTTTTACTCATTTTCGATATATGTACTAAACCATCATCATGAAGACCTATGTCCACGAAAGCACCAAAAGAGGTAACATTACGAACAACACCTTCTAAAGACATTCCAAGTTCTAAATCATTAATTGATAAAACATCACTTCTTAAAGTTACTTGTCTTATTTTATCTCTTGGATCAATAATTCCTTGGGTTAAATTAGTTTCAATCATTTCTAATTTTTCTGTGCTTATTTTAAATTTATTTAAAAGATCATTTTTATTAATACTTTGGAGTTTTTCCTGCATTTGTTCTGTGCCAACTTCATTTAAGTTAAGGTTATAATCACTGGCAAGAGAAGTCACTAAAGCATAATCTTCAGGATGGATATTAGTTCGATCTAAAGGATTATCACCATCAATGATTCTTAAGAAACCCGCGGCTTGTTCATAAGCTTTTTCATCCATCCCCATCTTTAATAATTCTTCTCGGTTATGAAAGAAGCCGTGTTTTTCTTTATAATCCATTATTTTTTTAATTAATCTTTTATTTAAACCTGAGACATAATTTAAAATTGATTCACTCGCATTATTTAAATTAACGCCAACTTCATTTACTATTTTACTAACAACAAAAGCAAGTTCTTCATCTAATTCTTTTGGTTTTAAATCATGTTGATATAAACCAACACCAATACTTTTAGGATCAATTTTTACGAGTTCACATAAAGCATCTTGAAGTCTTCGGCCAATTGAGACGGCACTTCTTTGTTCCACGGAATAATCAGGAAACTCTTTTTTAGCAATTTCTGAGGCTGAATAAACACTAGCTCCCGCTTCACTTACAATGACAAATTTAACATCTAAATTATATTTTTTAATTAAATTAGCTACGAAAGCTTCACTTTCCCTTGAAGCTGTACCATTACCAATGGCAATAATTTTAACATGATGTTTATTTATTAAAGATAACATAACTTCTTCGGCTTCATTAACTAAATTCTTAGGTTCATGAGGATAAATAACCCCGATTTCTAGGACTTTTCCTGTTTCATTTAAAACAGCTAGCTTACAACCTGTTCGAAAAGCAGGGTCAAAACCCATCACTACTTGTTTTTTAATTGGTGGTGTTAAAAGTAAATTTTCTAAATTATCACCAAATTCTTTAATTCCAAAGTTTGAAGCATTATCATAAAGTTCAGCTTTAATATCTCTTTCAAGGGAAGGAGCAAGTAATCTTTTCCAAGCATCTAAAATAAATTCTTCTACCTTTTCTCTTAAAGGAAAATCTTTTCCTTTCATTACTTCATAATTTATATGTTCAATTATTTTTTGACTATCAACATTTAAACTATAATTAATAACTCCTTCTTTACTAGCTCTGTTTAAAGCTAATATTTGATGTGGTTTTAAATCGGGAATTTTAATCTTAAAATCATAATATATTTCATAAACTTTGTTGGGATCAATAGCATTTTTCTTAATTTTTCCTATGGCATCACCATTAAACCAAAAATATCTTCTGACCCAAGAGCGAATCTTTGGTCTATCACTTAACCAATCGGCAATAATAAAACCTGCTCCATTGATAGCATCATCCACTGTTTTAACTTGATCATTTAAATAAGGTGTTGCTAAAGATGCCGCATCTTTATTAGGAAAACTCATAATTATTTTAGCTAAAGGCTCTAAACCAAGCTTAATAGCTTCTGTTCCTTTTGTCTTTCTTTTTTCTTTATAAGGAAGATATATTTCTTCGACTTCACTAATTTTCTCAGCCTTATTTATTGCTTCTTTTATTTCTTCCGTTAACATTTTTTTCTCAGCAATTAACCTTATAACATCTTCTTTTCTTTTAGCTAAATTAACAGCATAATTATATTCTGTTTCAATTAATCTTAATTCATCTTCATTTAAATTACCTGTTACTTCCTTTCGGTATCTGGCCATGAAAGGAATTGTCGCCTTTTCTTCTAATAAATTAAGAACATTTTTAACTTGCCATTCTTTTAAATTTAATTTATTACTAACATTTTTTATTATTTCTTCATTCATCTTTATCCCACATTTCTTATTTTAAATTATAACAAAAAATAAAATATATTTAAAGTTTATCTTTGCTGGTTATTTAACCTTGTATAAATTATTGTCCCGATTATCTTTTTGGTATTTAAAGCAATTAATTTCATGATTATTAAAAATGCCTATGGCTTCTAAATAAGCATATATTATTTTTTGGCCAACAAACTTCATTCCTCTTTTTTGTAAATCACATGCTATAATATTAGCATAATAATTAGAAAACTTTACATCATGATAAATAATTTTATTATTTGTAAAATGCCATATAAACTTAGCAAAAGATCCATATTCATCTTGAATACTCTTAAATATTTGAGCATTATTAATAACGGCTAAAATCTTTTTTCTATTTCTAATTATATCTTTATTATTTAATAATTCTTTGATTTTTTCTTCATCATATAAACATATCTTGGGGACAGAATAATTATCTAAAGCTTTTCGAAAAGCTTCTTCTTTATTTAAAATAATTTCCCAAGATAAACCTGCTTGCATCATTTCTAAAACTAAATAAGCAAATAACATTTGATCATCAAAAACAGGTTCTCCCCATTTTAAATCATGATAACTAACAAGCAAATGATTATTTAAGTTAACCCAAGAACATCTTACTTTTTCGTTTGCCAATAGTACTTTACCTCCATTAAATCTCGAGCAATATTATCAAGTTCATCATATTCTTCATCACTAACATCACTACCATTTAAATAATTATCAATTAAAAAAATAACTTCATCTATTGTACTATTTGGTGATACTTTAATTCCATATTTATTTAATACTTCTATTTGCCAATCTTTAATTAAAACGTTTCCTATTTTCTTTAATTCATTCATTATTTGCCCAACTTTCTCCTGTTTTATAATTTATCGTAACTCCATCTTGAACATTGAAGATGTAAACATTAAATTCTATGCCTTTCCCCTTATCTTCAACGGAATAAGCTTCCATTTGAATACCGGAGGCCACCAAATTATTTTCTTCAAAAATGGGAGTAACTCTATACATCACATGATTATGTGTTTCTTTTATGTAACTAGCAACCTTATTTTCAAATTCAACCATTGTTTTTTGGTTAGCTTGTTCTGTGCAAGTAATTAAATTCCTTTCATTAGCATTTTCTCCAGCAAGCTGAAAGCCAATTAAATGACAACGATTATATAAATATTTATTATTATATTTAACATTAATAAAACCAGTAGGATTAACACTCGATATGCTTTCTCTTTCTTCCTTTGGCATTAGCTCTAGCCCTAGTTTAGCATAAGCTACCCCACATCTTCCTAAAAAATCTAATTTACTATAACTTTCAAAAGCTTCTTTTGCATAGTCTTCTTCTGAAAAAGTAGGTTTATTATTATCAATATAAACAAAATCTTGACCTTGATACTCTGGCAGGTTTACTAAAGAATAAGATTCCATCGTATATTTAACTAAAAACTTTTCAATTTGATCTTGAAATAATACTGATAAAAGTAAAATAACGATAATAATAAGGGATAAAAGAGGATATTCTTTTCTTTTATTTTTTCTTCTTGCCATATTAATTTACTCCTAATATTACTAGTTAAATATATCACTTAAACCCTTCTTTAGCAAGAATAAAGAAAATATTATTTAATATTTAATAAACATTATTTTTATAGTAAAATAATAACTGTAAAGGAGATTTTTATTTATGTTTATTAAAGATACAAATAATAGAAATAATGAATTTTTTGCTGATTTAGAGAATCACCATCTTGGTAATCAAAATATTTATAGATTACATTATCTTAATTATCACCGGATTGGTGAGTATTATGGCCGAAGGGATCATAATGTTGGCATTATTGATTGGCCTTTTGATTCCTTTATGTTACCAAAAGGAATGACTAGAGAAGATGGCTTTAAAGTATTATCTTATTTAACAGATTTTATTGAAGAAAAACAAAATATAAATCCATGTTCTTATCAAAGTGTCATGGCTTTAAATAATGCTTTAGATTTAGAAAGATTAGGATTTACAAAAATAAAAGCTAATATTAATGATAATGATATTATTGATTTATTTACTGTATCAGGTAGATTACAATTATTTAAAAATAGTAAGTATTATTCCAAATATTTTGAATGGTATACAGAAAACACTACCTTAGCTGAGGTAAAAACAATTTATGCTAAATATGGCATAGAATTTTATGATTTAATTATAAATGATAATTCTAACAATGAATTTCAGTTAATAAAGAAAAAATAAAACTACTTTTGCATAGTAGTTTTTTATATTCATCTCATTTTCGAGATAGGTAATCAATTTGGTAGCGACGGGGAGATTCGAACTCTCGACCTGCCGGGTATGAACCGGATGCTCTAGCCAACTGAGCTACATCGCCATTTGCTCTAAGCAATATTATCTTATCATAAATAAAGGGGTTTGACAAGAAAAATTTTTGCTTAAGGCACCTTAGTTTTTTACTTCTTCGGGAAGGGCTATTCCATCTAAACTAAAGCTTTTAGCATCAATGATTTTAACTTTAACAATTTTTCCAATTAAATCTTTATTGCCTTCAATATTAACTAATTTAAATGTATCAGTATAACCACAGACTTTATTGCTTCCCTTTTCGCTTTCGCCTGTAACTAAAACTTCTACTTCCTTATTTAGTAATTTTTGATTATTCATTAAAGAATACTTATTAACAACTTCATTTAATCTTCTTAATCTTTCTTCTTTTTCTGACATTGGCGTTGGATCTGGCATTTTTGCAGCACTAGTCCCTACTCTTTTGGAATAAATAAAAGTGTAGGCTCCATCATACTTGCAATATTCCACGATATCTAAAGTCTTTTGAAAATCTTCTTCTGTTTCACCTGGAAAACCAACAATAATATCCGTGGTAACGGAAACATTTTTAATTTTCTTTTTTATTTTATTAAATAATTCTTTATATTCTTCTATCGTATATTTCCGATTCATTTTCTTTAAAATATCATCACTACCTGATTGAATTGGTAAATGAATATAAGGCATAATATTTGGATATTTAGCTATAACATCTATCATTTGATCAGTGAAGTTCCATGGATGACTGGTAACAAAACGAATTCGAGCAATTCCGATTTTTGCTACTTCTTCTAATAAAATGGCAAAATCATAACCAAGATTTAAATCTTTTCCATACGCATTAACATTTTGGCCTAATAAAGTTACTTCTAAATAACCATGATTCTTTAAATATTTTACTTCTTCTAAAATATTTTCCATTTTTCTACTTCTTTCTCTACCTCTCGTATAAGGAACGATACAATAAGTACAGAATTTATCACACCCATATGCAATATTAATCCAAGCTGATATTTTAGAATCTCTACTATAACGGATATTTTCATAAACCTTATCACTATTAGAATAAACTTCAATATTTTGTTTACCACTTGCCTTAGCAATTAACTTTGGTAAATCATATAAATTATGAGTACCAACAATAATATCAATGTAAGGATGATTTTGCCTAATGTTTTCTATTTCATGTGGTTCTTGCATTAAGCAACCAGCTAAACAAATAATTAGATCTTTTTTAAGGCTCTTTAAATGTTTACAACGACCTAAGTAGCCGTAAACTTTATCTTTAGCATTTTCTCTAATAGCACAAGTATTTAAAACCACTATATCAGCATCTTCTAATGTATCACAGGCATCATATCCTAGATTTTCTAAATAATACTTTATTTCTTCAGAATCATGCACATTCATTTGACATCCATAAGTTCTTAAAAAATATTTCTTTCCTTTAAAAACTGGTTTTAAATCTAAATCTAAATTAATATATTCTATATCTGTTTTTTCTCTATTTCTTTCTAAACATAAATCTGGTAGTACCATTTTCTTCACTTCCTGTTTCTTTATTTTAACATAAAAAATTAAAAGTGAAAACGGGATTTTGGTAATTATAAGTGTAGGTAGTGTAGTTATAAAAAATGTAGAATGGAAGTTAATATGATTTTTATAATAAAAATACTTTAAAATAGACAGGATAAAGTAAGTAAATAATTAACCAAAACCCGCTTTCGAGAACATTGTAACACAAAAATTTTTCTTGACAATAATCATCGACAGGCTTTGACATCATTCGGCATCCTTTGCTATTTTTCGACAATTTTTTTAACGTTCCAAAATATGCTAGGTACCTTATATTACCACTTGAAAACCTCGCGGTTTTTCTTTTCTGCTTCACAGAAGTTTTTCCTTCTCCACAGACCAATTTTCCGAGCATCGCACCCGTACTTTTTTATTTTTTAATTTTATTTTTTAATTTAGATGATAATTTTTAAATAATCCTTCACTCATTATATTTATACTAGCGTTTAAATCTCTTTCTATTATTAATCCACATTTTTCACATTCATATTTTCTTATGTTTATATCTTTTAATTGCTTATTTTTTGATCCACATCTTGAACATATTTGACTTGATGCATAAAATTCTGGTACTTGATAAAATTCTTTTCCTAACCATTTACATTTATACTTTAATCTCCTGATAATATCTGCCATCGCGGAATTTAATATGGATTTTCTTAAAGACTTATTCCCTTGTTTAATCATTTCCTTTACATTTAAACTTTCTGTTATAATTACATCATGGCTTTTGATTATTTTGCTTACTATTTCTTCATTTGTTTTTCTTCTTGCATTTTGCAATTTTCGATATACTTCTTTTAATTTTAATTTTGTCTTTAGATAATTTTTACTTCCCCTTTCTTTTCTTGATAGACTTTTTTGTAAGCCTTTTATTTTTCTTTCATATTTTTTTAAATAATTTGGGTTACCATAATATTCGCCATCACTTGTTGTTACTAAACTTTTTACCCCAACATCTATTCCTACTACTGAGTTAGGTATAACTTTTTCTATTTCCTTATTTTCTTCTACACAAACACTAACATAATACTTATTAGCAATATGTTCTATTGTTGCCTTTATTATTCGTCCTTCTATTTTTTCTAACTTTCGATATCCTCTTATTTTTACTTCTTTTAATTTAGGTAATGTTATTACTTTATTTTTTAAATCAAGTTTAATGCTTTCGTATATTCTATTTTTATATTCACTTCTCATAAAATTGGTTTGATAACTATTATCTATTTCTTTTGCTTTAAATCTTGGATATTCCCCTTGTTTAGCGGAGTATTTTTTAAAACTATCTTCTAAATTAAATATAGCACATCTTAAAGCACAGCCATCAACTTCACTTAAAAAAGGATATTCTTTTGTTAAAGCAGGTAGTTCTTTTATTAATTCATGTGTATTTAATTTACTATTATCTTTTTTTCTGGCTAACATTTGATTATAAACAAACCTTGAACAACCGATGGTTTTATTAATTAATTCTTGCTCACTATTACTAGGATATAATCTAAATTTATAGGATCTAATTATTTTCATAAGTTAATTTCCCCCTTCAGTAAATTAACTATACTATACAAACAAAAGTTTGTCAAGTAATTTTAGTTTCAAAATTAAAAAATTTAGATAAAATAAAAAAGCTATATTTAACTATAACTTTTTTAAAAAGAATCAATATTTATTTTAACCTTTTTTAAGTTTTTTAAATAAGCATAAGCTTGAATTAAAGTTCTTAAGCTATTAGCCATTTGGCCATTTTTACCAATGACAGATCCCATATCCGAATTATGAACAATTATTTCAATAATTTGGCTTTCTTCATCTGATTCAAAACTTTGAACTTTAACTAAATCTGGTTCTTTAGTAATACTTTTTACTAAAAATTCCGTATATTCTACAATATTCATCATTACTTATCCTTTTTAGTTGCTTTTGTTTTTTTAGATTCGCTATATTCCTTAATAATTCCTTCTTTTTTAAGAATGCTCCGAACAGTATCAGTTGGTTGAGCTCCGTTTTGAAGCCATTTCATAATCTTTTCTTTATCTAGACTTACAACCGCGGGATTTTTAACAGCATCATATGTTCCAACAACTTCTATACTTTGGCCATCACGAGGATATCTTGAATCCGCGGCCACGATCCGGTAGAAAGGTTTTTGTTTAGCACCCATTCTTTTTAATCTTAATTTAACAGCCATAGTTCTCTTGCTCCTTTCTTTTTAACTATCCCTATCATACAATAATAATGTTATGCTGTCAACTATTTTTAGTTGACTGCTTCTAAATTAAAATCTAATTCTTGTAATTTATTTTTTATTTCTGTAACTAAATTTTCATCATCTGTTTTTAAAGTTAATATTTTATTTTCTAAAGTAATATCATATTTTAAATCTTTATAATTATCTAAAATATTCTTTATTCTTTTAATACAACCTTCACAATGAATATTATCTACTTTAAATTTATACATCTAAATCACTTTCCCTTCTAAAATAATTATACACAATTTTTAACCTATGTTATAATAAATTAAACAAGAAAGGAACAAAAATATGGAATATAATGTTATAAAGAATGCTAAAAGTATTATTCAAAAGAGTCCTTATTTAGTCAAGGATGCTTCAAATTATAAAGGTAAATGGGCTAATTTATTTCAAAATAATAATCCTATTTATTTAGAACTTGGAATGGGAAGAGGTGATTTTATTATTAATATGGCTAAAACTTATCCCAAAATTAATTTTATTGGTTTAGAATTAAATGAATCCCAAATGGTCATGGCAACAGAACGTTTAAGTAATTTAAAATTACCTAATTTAAAATTACTTAATATGGATGCTAGTAATATAGATACCGTTTTTGCCAAAGAAATAGATACTATTTATTTAACTTTTTGTGATCCTTGGCCCAAAAAGCATGATGAAAGAAAAAGATTTACCCACCCTACCTATTTAAAACTATATGATAAAGTATTTAAAAAGAATAAACATATTATTTTAAAAACAGATAATAAAGGATTTTTTGCTTATTCTTTAGAAGAATTAAGTAAATATTGGTATGTTTTTGATCGAGTTAGTTTAGATTTACATCATAATGAAATACCTATTCCTAATATTATGACTGATTTTGAAAAAAAATATCAAGAAGAAAATAGACCTATTTATTATGTTGATGCTTCTTTTAAAAATTAAAGGTATATAATGGAAATAATTGGTATTATTGGAGAATATAATCCTTTTCACAAAGGACATTTATATCATTTAAAGAAAATTAAAGAATTATATCCTGATTCTTTAATTATTTTAGTTTTAAATGGTTATTTTATGCAAAGAGGCGAAATAAGTCTTATAAATAAAGAAAATAAAACACGTTTAGCTTTAACATATGGGGTTGATTTAGTTTTAGAACTTCCCTTTATCTATGGGAGTCAAGCCGCGGATATATTTGCCCAAATGGCACTTAAAATATTAAATAACTTAGGTATTAATAAATTAATATTTGGAAGTGAATCTAATGATATAAAGAAAATAAATAGTATCGTGGATGAACAATTACATAATCCTAATTATAATATCTTAGTTAAAAAATATTTAAAAGAAGGTTATAATTATCCTACTTCTTTAGCTAAAGCTTTAAAACAAAATGATTTTCTCTTTTTACCTAACGATTTATTAGCTATATCTTATGTTAAAACTATTAAACAAAATAATTATCATATTGAAGCTATTTCTATTAAAAGAACAAATAATTATAAAGATTTAGAAAGTAAAGAAGAAATAATTAGTGCATCTAATATAAGAGAAAAATTAAAAAATAATGAAGATATTTCTTATTATGTTCCTTTAGAAACTAATAAATATATAAATAAAATAAATGAAGAACTTTTATTTAATATCTTAAAAGTTAAAATATTAACTTGTTCTTTAAATGAATATTTAGATGTCGATGAAGGAATAGAATATCGTTTAAAGAAAATGATCTTAAAAGTAAATAATTATCAAGAATTAGTTCAAATGCTTAAAACTAAAAGATATACTTATAATAAAATAAATAGAATGCTTATGCATATATTAATTGGTTTAAAAAAGAAAGATGCTAAAATAGATATAGATTATATTAAAATATTAGGATTTAATCAAAAAGGACAAAATTATTTAAAAAATAATAATATATCTTTAAAAGTAAATAAGAATAGTCTTATTTATCAATATGAATTAAAAGCTAGTTATATCTATGATATATTATGTAATGATAAAACAAGTAATTATGAATTTTCTTGTAAACCTTTATTTAAATAATCAGTTAAAGCTCTTGTTATTTTAGCAGCAGCTCGATATTTAGTATTATCAATACCATTTTTATGGGAAACATTAGGAGTAATAACAACTAAACTATATTGAGGATTATCTTTTGGAAAATAACCAGCAAAGGTTGAAGTAATTGTTTCTGTATCAATTATTCCATCAAAATTGCTATCATAAAAGGATTCACTTGTCCCTGTTTTACCCGCGGCATTAAGAGCTTGATCCGTATAACCTCTTCCTGTTCCTTCTTTTAAAACTAAAGCTAACCCTTCCTTTATTCGGTTTAAATAAATGGGATCTAGATTTATTTCATTTAATATTCTTTTTTCATGTTCTAAAATAACTTCATCATTATAAACAATTTTTTGCATTAAACTTGGAGCAATTCTTTGCCCATTTATAAGCGAATTAACATATTGAATCATTTCAATGGGAGTATATGTGTCGTACTGGCCAATGGCTAAATTAAGAAGAAGGTCATCCGCGATAGCTTTACCAATTAAACCAGTTTTTTCGCCAGGTAAATCAATTTCCGTGATTGCTCCAAGACCAAAGCTTTTTAATGTCTTCCGGTAGATATCAAAATGCTCTTTTGTTGCTCCTAATACCATATTAGGAGTATATTTTTTTCCTACTAAAGAAATAGCTATTAAATATTGATAATAATTAGATGATTTTTCTAAAGCCGTGATATCATTAACTTTACCTAAACGATCATGACTACATTTCGCAGGCACATAATTTAATTTAACACAGCTATCAATAATATATTTACCTGGTTCGATTAAATTATTTTGATACCCGACGGCAATTGTAGCCCCTTTAACCGCGGAACCCACGGTAAAACCCGCATTAATAATATCTAAAGTTATATCACTAAAGGTTTGATCATCATTAAGTCTTATCCCTGCCATGGCAATTATTCCCCCATTTGCTGGATTACTTAAAACAACATAGCTATCATGAAAATATTCGGTATTACGATAATTCTTTTTATCTTGTAATTTTTCTTTAATTATTCTTTCTACTTCTAACTCGATATTAATATCAATCTCTAAAACTAAATCATTTCCTTTTTGGGCTTCTTTGATAAGTTCTAAGGTATTATCATTACTTACTTTATATAAAGCTTTTTCTCCTTTTAAATAATTTTCATATTCTTTTTCTAAATAACTAAGTCCGACAATATCAGTAAGCTCATAACCTTTCGCTAAATATTCACTTTTTAATTCTTTGGGAATAAAACCTATTGTTCCTATGATACTCTTTAAGGTATCACCATAATTATAGACTCTTTCCCAAACCATTTCTCCTGTAATACCCGGAATATTTGCTTCCATGACTTGCGCATATTCAGTTTCACTTAAATTCCTAATTATTTCTTTATTAGCATAATTATAACCTTTATTCATTAAAGCATATATTTTGGCACTTTTTTTATCTAATAAACTTAAATTATTTAATTTCTCTTCATCTATCCTATCTAATTTTAATTGTTTTAAATCATCATTATTTAATTTTCTTTCCTTATATAATTCATATTCTTCCTTAGTTATTAAATCATTACCATTTTGATTTATTAATAACCAATATTCTTTTAATTCATCTATTGTTCCTTCTTTTATCGTAATAATTTGGGCTAACCTTTGGGCTATTTCTAATTCTAACGAGGAATTAATTCCCTTTATTTTATGATATACAAGGGAATTAATTCCTTTATTATCGACAATTATATTACCATTTCTATCTATGATTCTTCCTCTTGGGGCTGAGGAAGAATAAACATACTTTTCCGTTTTAGCTATTAAAGCCTTAGTATATTTATCATGATTATAGATATTTAAAGAAATAACTCTATATATAATAATTAAAAAAAATATAATAACTAAAAATATACTTATAAATTTACTTTTTTTCATACTATTAGTATTTCTTTAATTTTATTTTTCATACAATATATTAAGGTGATAATTATGTATAATATAATAGAAAGATATATGGCTAAAATAACTAAAGATGATGTTAATAATTTTGCTAAAAGTAAAAATTGTAATTTAAGTAATGAAGAATTAGATTTTACTTATACCTTTATTAAAAAAAATTGGCAAGATATTATTAAAAATCCTGCCGTATTTGATATTGAACGTTATAAACATATGTATAGTGAAACTAACTATAAAAAAGTAAAACAAGTATATCAAGAATATTTTCCAAAGTTTTCATCTGTATTAAAATAACTATTTAAATTAGGATTAAATGTTTTATTTTTAAGCATATCTATTTCTATTTTATAAGGGGCATATTCGCCTACATAGGGTGTTTCTAAAATTTTAGGAACATCCTTTAATTTAGGATTTAAATAGATATTAAGTAAAGTGTTAAAACCAATGGTACCATAGCCAAGGTTAGCATGTCTATCTTTATGACTACCAATGGAATTCTTACTATCATTTAAATGTAAACATTTAATTTTTTCTATCCCAATATTTTGATCAAAATCATCTAAATATTGATCAAAATTATTTAAATCAATTCCTGAATCATTTAAATGACAAGTATCTAAACAAACTCCGATTAATTCTTGTTTTTTAATTCCCTTTACAATTGTTTTAATTTCTTCTAAACATCTGCCACATTCTGTTCCTTTACCTGCCATAGTTTCAATTAAAACCATAACATTATCATCACTATCTAAGACTTCATTTAAAGCTTCAATAATATTATTTAAAGCTATATCTAAAGACATTTTTAAATAATTACCAGGATGAACAACAATATATTTACAACCTATTTCTTGAACTCTTTTTATTTCATTTTTTAAAAAATTAATGGAAAATTGCCAAGAAGATAAATTATCTTTATTAGCTAAATTAATAATATAAGGAGCATGACATATAATATGATCAAGAGAAATATTATTTTCTTGCATTAAACTTAAGGCTTGTTTTGTTAATTCAGGATCTAATTTACTTCGAAAAGTATTCTGAGGAGCTCCTGTATAAAACATAAAAGTATTAGCTCCATAACTTAAAGCTTGTTCTACCGAACCTAAAAGTTGTTTTTTCCCAAAGTTAACATGAGAACCTATAATCATTACTACCACCTAATATTATTTTACTATATAAAAATTATTATAGCTAAATAAATTTTTTATTTAGTTCTAATTAAACGTAAACAATTTGGTTTATTATCAAAAGCAAGTACAATTGTTGTATCTTCATTAGAATTTATTTCTTCTTTTTCTTCTTTTATATCTTCTTTATAATAATTAGCAAATCCTCCTACTTCAGCAATAGCATTAATTTCTTCTACAGTTATGACAATAAAATTATCGGTCAAATAATCATCTTCGCTCATTTCACTTCTATAACCATTACCATTAGAAGTAAATTTTATGTTACCATTTGCTCTAAATCCTAAATAATGATGAATAATTTTAACTTTTTCTTGATATAAAAAATCAATTATAGCTTGCATAGCTGGACATTCTTCAACACTTAAATTTAAATATTTTTTATAACTACCCTTTAAATAAGAATTATATTGCCCTTGTCTAGTTATTTGATAATATAAATTTCTTTGGTTTTCTTTAGAAGCATAAGCTTTGGAAATAGTTCTGTTATACACACTGTTAATAACAGCATATCCTTCCACATAACTAAATCCCCCTTCATGAACAATAGTAGCCATGATTATTTTTAATTCTTCTTTAGTTAAATCCCATTTTTTTAAAATCCAAGCTATTTTTTCTTCATTAGAAATACTTAAATCTAACTTAGCATTTTCTTCCTTATCCAAAAGTTCTTCTTTAATTAATATACTATCATTATCTAAATCAGGATATTCTTCCGTTATTATTAATGTAAATTCATTATCACTATTTTTATCCAATTTGCCTTCCGCGGTGGTAATTAAACCACTTAAAATTCCTAAAGAGACTAAAAAACTACTTAATTTAGTAGCTTTTTCTTTTAAATTTATATTCATAAAAAATCACCCACAAAACAAAAAAATTCTACCATGGATATTATAACCGTGTCAAGAAAAAATTTCAAAAAAAAGAACTAAATTAGTTCTAATATCCACATTTAGGTTCTTTATTTTGTTGAGATGGTTCAGTATGAGAACTATTCCACCATGAATCACAACTATTATAAGAAACACTTTTACCTGAAACAGACTTAGCATCAGCTTCTCCATAAGACTTATTTTCGCTCGTAGTGGAAGCATCAGTATAAAATGTTCCATTTTCTAAATAAGGTTTATAAATAATATTACCTGTAGCATCATTATTAATTAAAACAAAGCCTTTATAACCATCAGATTCTTTTAATTCTGATTGACCAGTGGAAATAAGATAAGTTAAGTCAACACAACAAGTTTGACCTTTATCTAAAACAAAGTTTCCCATTTGGGCAATAACATAATGTTGTTGAGCTGATTTAATTAAACCATTAACTTCAATGGAAAAGGAATTTCTTCTAGCTTTTTCCATTTGGGGTAAGACGGCATTAACAGCCACTAACATAACAATGGCAAGAACAACAATAACTGCTAATAATTCAATTAATGTAAAACCTTTCTGATTACTATTCATTTTTATAACACCCTCTCTATGTTAAATAATACTACAATTTATTTTTATAGTCAATATTTTTTATTTTAATATATCAAGGACAGAACTAATTAATTCCATATT
>CANRDD010000016.1 GCA_947629305.1 uncultured Bacilli bacterium
TTGAAAGTGAAACGGATAGTACAAAAATGATTCCATTAGAAAAATTAGTTAAATTATCAATTATTTTAAATGTAAATATAGATGATTTTTTAAAATAGTATAATCATTTTTGTAAATCGATTATTAGAATAAGAGTAGAAAATAAAAGTTAAAATTTGGAGGTGGAAAAAACTCCTATTTTTTTATTTTATTACATGATATACTAAAGTTATACAAGTTAGGGTGTGATAAAGTGATACAACTAAAAAATGTAACTAAAGTCTATAAAAATAAAGAAGTTAATGATATTAATGTTTTAAATAATATTTCTTTAGATTTACCTAATAAAGGGTTAGTTATTATAAGTGGGGAAAACGGCTCAGGTAAATCAACTTTATTAAACATTCTTGGAGGAATAGATAAACCTACAAATGGGGAAGTAATATTTAACAATATTAATTTAAGTCTTTATGAAGAAAAAGATTTAATTAAATATCGTGAACAAAATATAAGTTACATATTTCAAGATAGTAACTTGTTTGCTAATTTAACCGTTTTAGAAAATATTGAAATACTTGGAAACAAAAATAATATAACAGATGTATTAGAACAACTAAACATAACTCCTTTATTAAATAATTTAGCCGTAAATTTATCGGGTGGAGAAGCTCAAAAAGTAGCTATTGCTAGAGCATTAATGAAAAAATCAGCCATTTTATTAGCAGATGAACCAACTTCTTCTTTAGATACTGATAGTAAACAAATAGTTTTTAACATTTTAAAAGAAAGAAGTAGAGAACAATTAGTTATCGTGGTAACTCATGATTTAAGTTATGTTTATAGTCTTGCTGATATCATTTTAGAAATGAAAAATGGTTCAATAGTTAATATGATTAAAAATAATGTTAATGATGGAGAAAACTATATTAGTGCCTATAAAAATAATTTTAAAACTTTAAATTATTCTTTAAAAAATTTATTTATGAATAAGAAAAAATTAATAATAAGCAGTTTTTTATTAGTGTTGTCTTTTATATTTGTCCTAGTTTCCATAAGCTTATCTTCTTTAAATCTTACCTTACTTCATAAAGATACTTTAAAAATGGAAGATGATTATATAGTTTTATTTAGCAAAAATGAAAAAGATGAAGATGGTACTTACTATCCAATAAATAATTTTAATGATATTGATATAAGTTATTTAGAGAAAAATAAGATCAGTGATAATAATTTACAACTAGGAAAAATGATAAATGTTAATGGGGAACAATTAAATTTTAAAATTAACTATGATTTTAATTCTAAAAATGTTTATTATAATCACCAAATATTTAATAAATTATCTTTTTTGGATATTAATTCTTTAACCCATATTGATTATGGTAGAAAACCTAAGGAAACAAATGAGATAGTTATTAGTTCTTATTTAGCCGATTTAATGATTAGATATGGAGTAATGGGGGAAATGGAAGAATATATTTATCCCAAAGACTATAATGATTTACTTAATACTTCTTTAGTTCTTAATGAAAAACTAGTTAAAGTAGTAGGAATTTATCAAGTTAATTTTGCTAAATTTGATGTATTAAATGAAGAATTTAAAGAAATTCCTAAAAAGATAGAGAATTTAGATTTTTATGTTTTTTCCCAAATTGTTCCTAATGTAGCTACTAATATATATGTTAAAGATAACTTCTTTTCTTTATATGATGATGTAAATGTTGAAGTAAATAATAACATTAATTTTGCTGTAAGGGATTATGAAATATTTAATCATAGTGATTATTTATCAGAAAAACCTCGTATATTTAATGACAAAGAAGGAGTTTTATTAAAAGATGGTTCATTATTATCTATTTTAAATAATAATGAAATAATTATTAATTCTGAAATATTAGAAGAATTACAAGCTATGGGTGAAACTATTGATTTGAGTAATTGCATAGGTCAAACTATGACTTTATGGATTAAAAGTGATGTAAATAAAACTTTAGACACTTTTGAGCTTATAATTAAAGGTGTATCAGATGATGAGAAGTATTACTTAAATAAAGATAACTTATTAAATTATATTGATAAGAAAGTTTATGTTAATAAAGTTTTTATAGAAGAAAAAAATGAAGATACTTTATTAAAAATATTAAATAAGTATCCATTAAATGATTCTACTTATACTATTAGAACTAATTATAGCGATAGTATTAATAGTTTAGGCGTTGTTACTAAAATTTTTGCTTCTATATTTAAAATAATAACCCCAATATTTTTAATATTATCTTTAGGTTTATTAATTAATTATTTTTATAATAGTTTAGTAACTAAATTAAAGGATATTGTTATTCTTAAAATATTAGGAGTTAATAATAAACAAATTGGAATTATCTTTTTAATAGAAATAGGAATATTGTTATTAATATCTTTTGTTGGAGCATTTATTCTCTTTATACCTATTAGACTTTTAGTTAATTTAATAATTAAGAATATTATTGGAATATCAATTAATATCTTACCAATTAATATTATTTCTATAATAGTAGTGTTAGCATTATTAATATTTTTATTAAATATTATTTTAGGTTTTATCCAAAAGAAAATAAATAATATTTATCCTCAAGCAATATATAAAGTAAATTAGTTAATCTTCATAGGGAATGAAGTTAATGATGATGGAACAAAAAGATGACAATAGCTAAAGAATATTTAGAAATTTTTATAGAAGAAGCTAAATAAATAGTAATTTGTAGAATTGGAGAAATGATTATATTGCTAATGAAAGAAAAAAGATTTTAATGCAATGATGAGAAGTATATAGTAAAATGAAATGTAATGAAAGGAAAAACAAAATGAAAGTAAAAATAAAAAGATTAATTGCATTTTTTATTGATTTGTTTGGATTAGCTGTTATTATTTTTTATCCAATAACTTTTTTATATTTAATGATCCATAATTCTTTTTTTCAAAATATTGGAGTAAAAATATTAAGTTTAATAGGTATTATTATATATGCAATTTGTTTTATCAAAAAAGATTCACTAATAGGTTATGAAAGTATAGGAAAAAAAATAATGGGATTAAAAATTTGTTTTAAAGATAATAGTAAAGTAATGGATAAAAAAATATTAATTAATAGAAATATCGAAACAGCAATGGATTTTCCTTTATATATTTTGCATGTGTTAGTGAATAATTCTACAAGTGGAGATGAAAAATATAATATTAAAGTAATAGAAAAAAAAGCTAGTATTTTATAATATCTTTTAATCAACTCTCCTTTATTATTAAATATGAATTTGATACAACAACAATTTTAAAGATTATCAAGTAAAATTGATAGTCTTTTTGTTATAATTTTACCTCTTATTTACCTCTTAAAAAATTAAACTTTTAAATATTTTATTATAAAATTTTAAATTTATATAATTAAAAAGCCCGTAAAAAGGACAAAAAAGGTATATATTAAATTATTTTAAACCATAAGTATAATCCCTACATCGGGCGCCATTTGAAAATATAAAACAAATCTTTTAAGGTTTGTTTTTTTCTATTTTAATATGTTGATATAATATTTTAAATAATATAAAATAAAAATATAAAGATGAAGGAGGAGAATAATGGCAAAACAAGGTTTAAATACTTATCAATTAAAAATACTTGCTCTTTTCTTTATGTTTCTTGATCACCTTCATGTTGTTTTTTTTAAGGAAAATAGTTTTATTTGGCTTAGATGTTTAGGACGTCTATCTTTTCCTATCTTTGCTTTTCTTTTAACCGAAGGCTTTTTTCATACGAAAGATTTTTCTAAATATTTAAAAAGAATGTTTATTTTTGCTCTTATTGCGGAGATACCTTTTGATTTAATGACCAGTGGTACTTTCTTTAATTTTTATTTGCAAAATATTATGTTTTCTTTTTGTATAGCTTTAATAGGAATGTATTTATTAGAAAAATTAAAAAAATATTCTAAATTAACCTATATTATTTCTTCTATATATATTGTTATTTTTATGTTTATTCTTGCAACAATTACTTTTACTGATTATGCAGGATCTGGTTTATTAATTATTTTCTTATTTTATTTTACCAAAAAAATAAAATATAAGAAAATAATCCAATTAATAGGGATGTTTATTATTAATATCTTTTGTTTTAAAAGTCCTTATTTAACCTTTAATTTATTTTCTTATTCAGGAAAGTTTCCTTTGCAAGGTATGGCTCTTTTTTCTCTTATATTTATTTTTTTCTATCATGGTCAATTGGGACCAAAGTCAAAATATTTCTTTTATCTTTTTTATCCCTTTCATATGCTTCTTTTATATCTTTTAAAACTTATTCTTATTTGATTTTAACTTAAATTATAGTATACTTAAGATAAGGAAGGTGAAAGAATATGTTTGAAGAAAAGGTAAGTATGTTAGAAAGATATGGTGTTGATTTAACGGCTAAAGAATATATAACTGATCCAGCTATTGCTAGAGATGAAGAAATAAAACAAGTTATTTTAACGCTTTTAACACCTGAAAAAAGTGCCTTACTTGTTGGTAAACCTGGGATAGGGAAAACTGCCATTGTTGAAGGTCTTGCCTACCGGATTCAAAAAGGTTTAATACCAGAAGCTTTAAAAGCTTATACTTTAATTAAAATAAATATAACCAGTTTAATTGGCTCAACTAATAGTGAAGGGCAATTAGAAAATAGAATAGATTTATTAGTAAGAGAATTAGAACAAAAACCCAAGACAATTATTTTTGTTGATGAAACCCATCTTTTAGTTAATAAAGGGGGAGGTTTAGATTTTGCCAATATGTTAAAATCTGGTTTAGACCGAGGAACAATTAAAATGATCGGGGCGACAACAACCGAAGAATATGAACAATATATTTTAAGAGATAGAGCTTTTTTAAGAAGATTTCAAAAAATAGAAGTATTAGAATGTGATAAACCAACTGTTGTGAAAATACTTATGGGAACAATTCCTAAATTAGAAAAACAAATTGGGGTAACCTTAGCTTATCAACCTTATATCACAGAAAAAATCATGGCTTTTATTGTTGAAATGACAGATGAATATAAAAGAATTTATGAAGTAGCTTCTAGATACCCAGATATTTCTTTAACCATTGTGGCTAATGCTTTTACCTATGCTTTATATGATAATAAAAAACAAGTTAAATTAGAACATTTTTATAAAGCTATTTGTAATGCTAAAAATATTTATGAAGATGCTAAAGTTAAAGAAATAGCTCGTTTTAAAGAAGAATTTGCGGATATGATCATGGCCGAAGGTTTAGATTTAAGTGATAAAGGTTAATATAAATAAGGTGTTCTTTTTAAAATAATACTTAATATTATATCAATTATAAATAAAATAATAATAAATATTAAAATATAACTAATAAGATGGTTATATTTTTTTAATACTTTATTTAAAAATGGTTCTATTATATATATTAAAAATATACCTCCTAAAGCAAAGGTTAAAACACTTCTTAAACAAACAAAACTATTTATATTTAAAAATAAACCTCGATAATCCCAAAGTCTAATATGAAAAATATTTAAACCAAGATAACCAAAAGAATATTCTAAAATACCAGTTATTAACATAATACTAAAAAAACAAATAAGAGGTTTATTTTTAAGATATTTACTCATAAATGTAATTAAAAGAGCGCCAATTCCATAGATAGGAAGCCATGGGCCAAATAATAAACCAGCATTATCTAATCTATTTTCCATTAAAAAATAAAAGATTACTTCATAAATATAACCAACAAGAGAACCTAAAAAAAATATACTTAAGTATTTCATTAATTTATCTTTCATAATTAATCCCACTTAAGTATATCATTTATAAATAATTTTTTAAAGTTTCCATACTTTTTTCTTGCATATTAACATATTCTTCAATAATTTTAGTTACTTTTTCATCTATTTTCTTTTGATTTAATATCCTTCTTCCTTCAATAATTCCCATGTTAATTCCTTGTAATAATATCTCAGCAATTTTTGATGTACTATCATCATTCATTGTTTTCATCTCAATTCCCGATTTAGTCATAACTTTATTCCAAGTACTTGTTTTATGAGGATCATCATTATCATACAAAGGATATATTTCTTCTATTTCTTTAGCTATCTTTTCATAATGGGCTAAATCTTTTTCTAAAACACTTTTTAATTCGCTATTTTTAACTTTATCTAAGATAAAATTAATCGCATCTTTTCCCATCCAACACCCTTTGTGGATTTCATCTAAAGCATTAATATTTTCTTCTGGCATTTTTTAATCTCCTTTATTTATATAATGAGTAAAAAATGTAAATTTATACCCAAGATAAGGTTTATTTTCATTAATTGACATTATTCGACATTTACTTTAGTAAATTGACAAAATTAGACAAAAATAATTCTTGTCTTTAATGTAAACTAGGGTTTAAGATATTAAAAACAAAGGAGGAATAATGCAGTAAGAATCAAAATAAAGCATCCGCTGATTTAAAGAAGGTGCATGATTAAACATATAATTAAATATAATTTAAAGAAAGGTGATTAGATGGAGTATTCAGTAAATAAACCATATCCGAAAGTTGCAGTTAGTGAACCTAATTTAGCTTATGCTAGTCTTCTTTTAGAAGACTATGCTGGCGTAGTTAGTGAACAAACGGCAATTAATCAATATCTTTATCAAGCTTTTGCAAAGTTTAGCAATAATCCCGAATTTTATCAAATGTTATTAGGTATTGCCAAGGTAGAAATGAAGCATTTTGAAATACTTGGGCAAACTATTCATTTACTTGGTGCTAAACCTAAATTAAAGTTTATTGATGTCACAGGCAAACACTTGGATTACTGGCAAGGTAAATTTGTTGATTATACAACTAACATGGAAAAAATGTTAATTGATAATATTAAAAAAGAATATATGGCTATTAGTAAATATGAAAAACATATAGCAATGATTAATGATAAATATATAAAAAGATCTTTAGCCCGAATTATTGAAGATGAAAAGATTCATATTATTTGTTTTAAAAATTATTTAAGTAAAGTAGTTAAACGTGAGGGAAGTTAACCTTTATATTGATGAATCGGGTAATTTAGGATCACAAGGACGTTATTTTTTAATTTGTGCTTTAGATATTGATAATAGTTTAAGAAAAAGTATTGCCAAAAGAGCGGGTAGGGTTATTGAAAGATTTAAACAAGAAAAAAATATAAATAAAACAAAAGAATTAAAAGGATATCGTTTAAAAGAATTAGATCGAATTCTTTTAATTGAAAAAATATTATTTAAAGGAGTAAAGGTTCGTTATATAATCTTGGATTTAAAACAAACAACAATGTTATTAGAAAAAGCTGATGATAAAAATGCTTGTTATAATTATTTAATTCAATTACTTGTTAAAAGAATTATTGAAGAATTTCCTAATATAGAAAAAATTAATTTATATTTAGATAATAGAAGTGTTAAAATAGGTAATAGATTATCTTTAAAACCTTATTTATATAATAAATTAGTTTTAGAACAATTAGAAAATAAAGAAAATTATAAAAGAATAGATTTTGTTATTAATTATTTTGAATCAGAAAGTTGTTATTTAATTCAATGGGCTGATATTATAGCTAATTCTTTATATAAAAAATATAATAGTAATATAAATGAATTTTATAATATTATTAAACCTTATATAATCTATGAAAGTAGATTTCCTTCCCATAATTTTGGTAAATAATTGACATAATATAATAGATATGATATAACTATATTAGTTAAGAACTCGGCATATAAGCCTTATTTGATTTATTCTTAATTGGAATATAAGAGTTATGTATTAATTTCAGTCAAATAAGCTCTGCCGAAGTTCTTTTTTTTGTATAAAATTCTTTATTAATTAAATAATATAAATATGGTGAATTAGATGAAGAAAAAAATTATTCTTTATTTTATTTTAACTATTTTTTTAGCTTTATTTTGTTTAACTAGTAAAGAATATATATTAAATATAAAAGGTCAAGATATTGATACTAAAGCTATATTTAAAGAAGAAAATATAGAAAGAATAGAATTAGTTAATCCTCCTGAAGATGAAAATGATCTTTACTGGCAATATGCTAATTATGAATTTTATCAAGTTGATTTAAAAGAAAGTTTAAAAGAAAATGAAGAAACTGTGGCTTATTTATTGGTACCTGGAACTAATATAAAAGAAGTAGTAGTGCAAGGAGAAAATAATAGTTTTTATTTAAATCATTCCTTTGATAAAAGTTATAATAAAGCTGGTTGGATTTTTTCTGATTATCGGAATGATTTAAATAATTTAAAGAAAAATTCTATTATATATGCACATGGTAGAAAAGATAAAACAATGTTTGGAACTTTACAAAATGTTTTAGATGAAAGTTGGTTTAATAATAAAGATAATCATGTTATATATTTATCTACTTTAAAATATAATTATATATTTTTAATATTTAGTGTCTATAAAGTACCTCAAGAAAGTTATTATTTAAAGAATACTTTTTTAAATAAAGATAGTTATCAAGAATTTTTAGATAATATTAAGAATAGAAGTTTATATGATTTTGAAACAAAGGTAGATAGTAATGATAAAATATTAACTTTATCTACTTGTAAAGAAATAGTTAATAGAATTGTTGTTCATGCTAAACTAATAAAAAAAGGAACTATTGTTCCTTAAGATAAATTAATTAACTTTTTATAACTTAGAGCTAAACCACTTAATGATAAAAGAGCTAAACCAAAGTAAATTGATCCTGAATCAAATGTTTTAGGGTTAATTGTTTCGAGACGATCTTCAACTTCTTTGATTGATAATTCTTCTCCTGATTTAATGGTTACAGTTAAACCATTTATTTCAAAAGTAGCATCTTTACTATCTGATGGTACCCAAACTGTTGGTTTATTTTTACTATCAGTTGTATTAATTAATTCGGTATTATCATCTAAAATAGCTTTACTTGCTTCAGTAACATTTTGACCTTGAGATAATTCAATTCCTCCGAAGCCATTGCCAGAGACATCAATGTTACCTTCTAAATGAACTGTTCCTCCATTAACAAGTAAAGCGGCATTAGCTCCAGTTAATTTAATGTTTTTAATCGTGGCACTTGTTTTATAAATTTGTAAAACATAAATACCATCCCAAACAGTATTATCATGACCACCTTTAAAGGTACCTGTATAAGTCATGGTATGATTATTACCGTCAATGGTGACGGGTCTGGTAATATTAATTTTTTTGGTAGTATTAATATTAGCATTAAGAATAATAGTATCAACTTCACTATCAGCTAAGGCATTAGTAAAATCATCTTCACTATTAACGGTTAGAGATTTAGCTTGAACATGAAGGAAAGGTACTAAAATTAATAAAGTAATTATTAAATACCAAAAATTTCCTTTTTTCTTCATAAATTAATTTATCCTCCTTTCTTTTATAGGTTGTCTTTCTTTTTCTTATTTATTCTCTAGTTAGCTTGTAAGTTATTGGTAAATTTGTTAAAAAATTCCAAATAAAAATAACGAACATATGTTTACAAATTATTTATTTGTTGGTATAATGAAATAGGTGAAGAAAAAATGACATTAGAAGAAAAATTACAAATCTTAGCTGATAGTGCGAAATATGATGCTAGTTGTTCATCAAGTGGATCAAAAAGAACAGGGCAAATGGGTTGTGCCGCGGTATCAGGTATATGTCATTCTTTTGCAAGTGATGGTAGATGTATATCCTTATTAAAAATACTTTTAACAAATATTTGTATTTTTGACTGTAAATATTGTTTAAATCGTAAGAGTAATAATATTAAAAGAGCAATATTTACACCAGAAGAAATATGTGAAATAACACTTAATTTTTATCGCCGTAATTATATAGAAGGATTATTTTTAAGTTCAGGAATTGTTAAAAGTGCTGATTATACAATGAATTTATTAATTGAAACAATTTATTCTTTAAGAAATAAATATCATTTTTCTGGTTACATTCATGCTAAAGCTATTCCTGGGGCAAGTCCTTATTTAGTCAAAAAATTAGGTTCACTGGTGGATAGAATGAGTGCAAATGTCGAGCTTGCCACGGAAAATGGGTTAAAACTGCTAGCTCCTAATAAAAATAGCCAAAGTGTGCAAAAAATTATGGCTTATGTTAAAGAAAATAAAACCAAGAATTTTGTTCCCGCAGGGCAAAGTACGCAGATGATAATTGGTGCATCTAAGGAAAGTGATTTAGATATATTAACGAAAAGTAGTTATCTTTATGATAATTATCAATTAAAAAGAGTTTTTTATTCCGCTTATATCGCGGTTAATCAAGATAAATTATTACCTAATTTAAAAATACCTCCTTTAGTAAGAGAAAATAGATTATATCAAGCAGACTGGTTACTCAGATTTTATAACTTTAAAGTTGCAGATATTTTATCTTGGCAAAAACCTAACTTTAATTTACTCTTAGATCCTAAGTGCGAATATGCATTAAATCATTTAGAACTTTTTCCTAAAGAAATAAATACTTGTAGTTATAATGATTTATTAAAAATACCTGGAATTGGAGTTACAAGTGCCAAGAGAATTTATGCTTCTCGCAAAATGTTTGCTTTAAGTTTTAAAGATTTACCAAAGATGGGGGTAGTTTTAAAAAGAGCCCAATACTTTATTACTTGTCAGGGAAAATATTTTCAAGATAGATCTTTTTATCGCCGAGATTATTTAGAACATAATTTAGTTTTATTAGAAAATGCTAAAGAAACAAGAAAGGTGGAACAATTAAGTTTATTTTAAAATGAAAAAAGTTAATAATGTTTATTTATATGATGGAAGTTTTCTTAATTTATTATCTTTAATAAAAGTATTATTGAAAGAAAATATTATTCCTCAGAATATTAAGATACAAGGTTATGAAGAAAACTTATTTAGTAGTAATATTAATTTAGAAATAGAAGATGATGAGAAAATTATTCCAAATATAATCCATAATTTAGGATCTCGTATCTTTAATGGAATATATTATATTTATTTATCTAATAATGATGATAAAGAATTATTAATTTATTATTTTTTATTATATAGTATTAAATATAAAGATAAAGTATTTGTTTTAAGAAAGATAGAAGAAGTAAATAAAGGTTTAAAAGTTATAAAGTATGTAGGAAATGAAAATCATAAAATGAAAGGATTTTTAAGATTTAAAGAATTAAAAAATAATGTATTATATGCTGAGTTTGCTCCGACAAATAATGTCTTACCTCTTTTAGTTAATCATTTTAAGAAAAGATTAAAAAATGAAAGATGGTTAATTTATGATCAAAAGAGAAATATTTGGGCTTACTATGATTTAAAAGAAGTTTATTTTTGGGATGGTTTAGATATAAATATAAAAATAGATAATATAAGTGATGATGAAGAAAAAATGGTTCATCTATGGCAAACATTTTATGATACTATTGGTATTAAAGAAAGAAAAAATGATAGATGTCGGCAAAACTTTATGCCAAAAAAATATTGGAAGTATATCACGGAGGTGGAAAATATATGAAAAAAGTTGTTAAAGGGGAAGAATTACAAATAAAGATTAAAGAAGCAGTTAACCTGCTTTGTGATACAGTTAAATCAACCCTTGGACCAGTTGGCACTAATGCTATTATTGATCACTCCTTATTAAGTCCTTTTATAACTAATGATGGGGTAACTATTGCTCAAAATATCGAAAGTGAAGATGAAGTTATCAATACAATTTTAACTTTAGCTAAAGAAGCTAGTATTAAAACAAATGACTATGTGGCTGATGGAACAACAACGACTTTAGTTCTTTTACAAAGTATTTATAAGGAAGGATTAAAATATATTGAAGAAAAAAATTATAAACCAATATTACTTAAAAATAAATTAAATAATTATTTACCAAAAGTATTAAAATTAATTGAAAAATATGGAACTATTCCAACAGAAAAGCAAATTTTAAATATTGCCATAACATCAGCAGGAAACCAAAAAATAGGGCAACTAGTAAGTGAGGCATATTTTAAAGCACCTAAAAAAGAAGCTATTTATTTAAAAGAAGTAAATGAGCCTAATTGCTCTGTTGTTTATAAAAAAGGATATACGTTAGAATATGTGGAAGCAACGAATTATTATTTTAAAGAAAAAGAAGAAATAGTCTTAAATAATTGTTATGTTTTATTAATAAATAATGTTTTAGAAAATTTAGAAAGTATCGCAAGAATTATTAATGAAGTAATTAAACAAAATAAAGCTTTATTCATTATTGCTGATGATTATGATCAAGATTTAGTAAGAGAAGTAGTTAGTTTATATTTTCAAAATATTCCTATTTATTTAGTTAAAATGCCTGCGTATGGTTTAGATAAATTAACGATATTAGATGATTTAAAATTATTAACAAATGCATCTATTGTTGAAAAAGAACAAGATGCTAAAGAAAGTGATTTAGGTGTTGCTAATATAATTTGGCATAAAGATGAATTTACTATTAATTTTGATTTAAATGAAAAAATAAAGAAGAAAAGAGAAGAGTTAGAAAAGTGCGAAAATAAAGATGAATTAACGCAAAAAAGAATAGCTATGTTATCCTATGGTATAGCTCAAATACACGTAGGTTCTAAGCTAGATACAGACCGAAGAGAATTAAAAATGCATTTTGAAGATGCCCTAGGTGCCGTTTTTGCCTCTTTGAAAGGTGTAGTTTTAGGAGGTGGGGTAACTCTTTATTTGGTAAGTAAACTTTTAAAAGGAAGTGATCCAGAGGAAATAATATTTGCTGAGGCTTTAAAGGCACCTTTGCTTCAAATACTAGATAATGCCGAGATTGATGCTAAACCTATTTTAGCTAGATTAGATCAAAATAAAGAACAAGTTATTTATAATGTTTTAACTAATAAATGGGAAAAGGAAAATGATACCACGGTTATTGATCCTTTAGAAGTAGTTTTAACTAGTTTAAGTAATGCCACTTTAATAGCTTCATTATTACTTACAACGACTAGTTTAATTATTAATGAACAAAAGCCTTTGCTAGGTGAACAAAATATTTTTAAAGAATTTTAAAAGAACTTGACAAGTAAATAGGTAATTTTTATACTAAATATAGCAAAAAGAAGGAAGAAAAATGAAAGATAAATTAAAAATAAGTATAGCTTCTATTTTATTTATTATGGCCTTATTTATAAAGAATAATTATATTAGTAATATTTTATATTTAATTAGTTATTTAATTGTTGGTTTTGATATTATGAAAAAAGCATGGCATAATCTTTGGCTAGGAAAAGTTTTTGATGAAAATTTTTTGATGACGATAGCAACACTTGGCGCAATTTTAATTAAAGAGTTTCCTGAGGCTGTCTGTGTGATGTTTTTTTATCAAATAGGTGAATTATTTCAAGATTATGCAACAAAAAAGTCCCAAAAATCAATCGGGGATTTAATGAATATTAGACCTGATTATGCTAATCTTTATCAAGATAATAAAATAAAAAAGACTATTCCTTCTAAAGTAAAAAAAGGGGATATAATTATTGTTAAGCCTGGGGAAAAAATACCTTTAGATGGGCAAATAATGGAAGGGGAATCTTCCTTGGATGTCTCTTCTTTAACAGGTGAGGCTATCCCTAAAGAAGCTTTTGTAAATGATTATGTTTTAAGTGGTTCTATTAATTTATCTGGAGTTTTAAAAATAAAAGTTACTAAAAATTATAATGAATCAACCGTGAGTAAAATTTTAGCTTTACTAAATGATGCTAAGCAAAAAAGAGCTAATTCCGAAAAATTTATAACGAAGTTTGCTCATATTTATACACCTATTGTTTGTTTAATTGCTTTATGTATAGCTATTTGTCTTCCTCTTCTAACAACGAAAAGTTTTTCTTCTTCCTTATATACAGCTTTAACTTTTTTAGTTGTATCTTGTCCTTGTGCTTTAGTGGTCTCTATTCCTCTTAGTTATTTTGCTTGCCTCGGGGGTAGTAGTAAAATGGGAATATTAATAAAAGGAAGTAATTATATTGAAAATTTAACGAAAGTTGATACATTTGTTTTTGATAAAACAGGAACTTTAACGAAAGGAATATTTAAAGTTAAAAAAGTGGTTGCTTTTAATATGCCAAAGGAAGAATTATTACAATATGCTTTAGCCGCGGAATATTATTCACTTCATCCTTTAGCTTTAGCTTTAAAAAAAGAAAAGATAGATATTAAAGAACAAGATATTAAAAAAATTAAAGAATATTCAGGATTTGGCATGAAAGCAGAATATCAAGGAAAAAAGATTTTAATTGGTAATTATAAATTAATGGAAGAAAATAAAATTAATATAACTGATCCTAAAGAAGAAGGAACGATTCTTTATTGTGCTATTGATAATAATTATGAAGGATATATTGTAATGCAAGATGAAATAAAAAAAGAAGCTTATCAAGTAATAAATGAATTAGAAAATAATAATTATAAAATTATTATGTTAACAGGTGATAAAAGAAAAGCAGGATCTATAGTAGCTAAAGCTTTAAAAATAAAAGAATTTTATTCGGATTTATTACCTCAAGATAAACAAGCTAAAATAAAAATGCTTTTAGAAAGTAAGTCTTCAGATAAAATGGTTGCTTTTGTAGGCGATGGTATTAATGATGCTCCGAGCTTAGCTACCGCGGATGTTGGTATTAGCATGGGTTATCTTGGCTCTGACAGCGCTATTGAAGCCGGAGATATTGTTATCATGCAAGATGATTTAAGAAAAATACCCATGGCTATAAAGATAGCTAAAAAGACTCAAAGAATTGTTTGGGAAAATATTATTTTTGCCCTTGGGGTGAAATTCCTTGTTTTATCTTTAGCTTGTTTTAATTTGTTTTCAATGTGGGAAGCTGTTTTCGCGGATGTTGGTGTTACGATTCTGGCTATATTTAATTCCTTAAGAGTTTTAAATGGGTTAAAGAAAGTAATTTAGAAAGAGTTGTTTAAAGATGGAAAAGTATCAAGAAGTAGAAAGAAGTATAATTAAAAAATATCGAAAAGAAATATGGCATAATTTTGTTAAAGCAGTGCAAGATTATGAATTAATTCAAGAAAATGACCGAATCATGGTATGTATAAGTGGAGGTAAAGATTCCTTTTTATTAGCTAAATGTATGCAAGAATTATTAAGACATGGGAAAGTGCCTTTTGAAGCTTATTTTGCGGTGATGAATCCAGGTTATAGTGAAGAAAATTTACAAGCTATAATTAATAATGCCAAAGATTTAAATATCCCAATTGAAATATTTTCAAGTGATATTTTTGATGTTATAGATCAAGTTGCAACCAAAAGCCCTTGTTATTTATGTGCTAGGATGCGAAGAGGATACTTATATAATAAAGCTAAAGAATTAAATTGTAATAAAATAGCTTTAGGTCATCACTTTGATGATGTTATTGAAACAACTCTTTTATCTATGTTTTATGGCAGTGAAGTAAAAACAATGTTACCTAAACTCCATAGTGAAAATTATGAAGGTTTAGAATTAATAAGACCTCTTTATTTAATTAAAGAAAATGATATTAAAGCTTGGCAAAATTATAATAAATTAACTTTTTTAAATTGTGCTTGTAAGTTTACCCAAAATATTAGTGTGAAAGAGGATAGTAAAAGATTAGAAATGAAAGAATTAATCAAGGAATTAAGAAAAAAGAATTATAATATAGATAATAATATCTTTACAGCTTTAAATAATATTAATCTTAATTGTGTTTTAGGATATAAAGAAAATGGGATATATAAAAGTTTTTTAGATGATTATAATCAAAAATAAGATGGAGGTAAAAATGGATATCAAAGAAAAAGCCAAGAATTTTGCACTTAAAGCTCATCTTGGGCAAGTAAGAAAAAGTGAGCCAGATAAACCAATGATTCTGCATCCTTTAAATGTTGGAAATATTTTAGCTAGCTATGGTTATGATGATCTTGTTGTGGCCGCGGGTTATTTACATGATGTAGTTGAAGATACTTCGTATACGTTAGAGAATATTGAAAAGGAATTTGGCCAAGATGTTGCTAATTTAGTCTCTGGGGCAAGTGAGCCAGATAAAAGTTTATCATGGGAAGAAAGAAAAAAACATACTATTAGGACAATTAAAGATTTACCCTTAAGAAATAGATTAGTTATATGTGCTGATAAAATAAGTAACTTAGAAGATTTAGCTTTAACTTTTGCTAAAACTGGCCAAAGGGATTTTAGTGCCTTTAAGAAAGGGGAAGAATATCAAAAGTGGTATTATACGAGTGTATATGAAAGTTTAATTAAAGATGTAGATGCTAATTTACCAATTTTTAAAAGACTAAAAGAAGTTTTAGATGAAGTCTTTTATCCTCAAGAGGATATGTTTTTAAAAGAAGAAATATTTGTTGGTAAAGAAGAATATTATCAAAAATTAAAACAATTACATGCTCAAAAATTAGAATTAGAAAAACTAAAAACTTTAACAAATTTAACTAAACCATTTGTGATTGAATTTTCAGGAACACCTCGAAGTGGGAAAACAACAACCTTAAATAATTTAGAAAAATTTTTTAAAAAAGGGGGATTTGATACTCTCTTAATTCCTGAATTTACGACTTCTAAATATTATCAAGAAAATTTAAAAAAGGCTGAGTTATCACCTGTAGATAAAAATATAGCTATTATTGAAGAAGTAGCTAAAGAGTTACAAGAAGCTCTTACTTTAAATAAAGATCTTATCTTAATCGATCGTTCTTTAAATGATCGGCAAATTTGGAATTACAGGTTATTAGTTAATCAAAAAATAGATAAGGCTAAATATCAAGAATTAAGACAAAAATATTTAAATCTTTCGAAAGAATTAATTGACGTTTTAGTTATTATGTATACTGATCCTTTAACATCTTTAAAAAGAGATTATTTAGCTAGTTTAGCTTTAGAAAAAAGAAGTTTTTTAAATATGGATAATATTGAAAGTTTTAATGACAGTTTAAAAGTTTTAGATGGATTATTTAATGAAGCAGTTCTTGAAAAAATAATTGTAGATACTACTAACATGAATTTAAATGATGCAGAAGTTTTTGTTGCATCGAAAATATTACCAGTTATGCGTACTAGATATCTTAAAGAATTTAAAGATAAAAATAATTTAAATTAAATAAAGGAAGGGGGATATAATGATAGGTATAAAAGAAATATTAAATAAATTAGAATATCATACACCTTTATCTTTTGAAGAAAAGATGATGATTCTTAATTATAAAAAAGCTAATATGCAAGTTATAAATTATCTTAAAAATATTTTAAAAGGATTATTTATTGAAATAACTGATGATTATGAAGGAGCTTTATTTGGTTTAATGAAGGAAAGACTTTTAGAAGGATGGTGCTGGCAAACAACCGAATCATCAATTGTCTTTTTTCCAGATAATGATTATATTGAAAGGGGTTATTTAAAATTTGGTTATAATTATCCTGATTATTATCATTCTTGGCTTAGTTTTAATTTTGAAAATAAAGAATATGTTTTTGATCCTTGTTTAAATATTTTATGTTTAAAAGAAGATTATTATAAAACCTTTTCAGTTAATTTATTAGGTAAAGTTTCTTCTTTAGAAGTTAAAAAAGAATTATTTAAACAAATTAGTTTAAATAATAATTTAGATGAACAACCCTTTTTTGATGAATTAACCAAGGAAGTTATTTTAGATGGTGAAGAAAATGTAAATACCCCTTTTTACTTATCTAGTGTAGGATATAGGTTAAAATCTAGGGATGGACAAATAAAAAAATTAGTAGCTCATTATTATCCTTATGATTAAATAATTTAAATCTAAAGAGCTAATGCTCTTTAGATTTAATATAAATATAATAAATATTATCTATAATTATATAATATTCATTATTATAATTAAAAATACTTAGATTATTATTTAAAGCTATTTTAATTAAATCCTTTATATTATTTAAATATATAATATTATTACTTAAATTAGGTTTATTATTAATAGGAATAATTAAATCTTGATATTCATTTAAAATATCTTTATTATTTAATATTTTTTTAATAAATAAGATACTAATAATAACTATAATAATAAATATTATGATATTAATATAATTAATATTAGATTTATTATTTATAAAAGAATTATAATCTTTTCTAGTTATTTCCATAATATTATCATTAAGAGGTATAGTATAGATAATAGAAGAATTATCTTTATCATTAATTTTAATATCAAGTTTTATATCTAAATAATTTTCTGTTTTTATATTATAATATGCTTGAAAAGATTTAACATAATTATAATAATATGCATAATCTATATTATAATTTTCTTTTATATTTATTTCTTTATTCGTAATAGTATTAGTATTTTTTAAATTAAAATCTTTTGTCCAAATTAATTTAGTGCCATTTTCTGCATAACTTTTTATTGTAGCTATAATATTATAAGTATAATTAATATTATTTTTTCTTTTTAATAAATAATTAAAATTAATATTAATATTATCAATGGAATTAGCTATATAATAATCATAATTATTATTTTTAAAATAAGTATTAGGTTTTAAAAGAACAGTATAATTAGAATTATTATTTAATTTATAATTATTATTAGGTATTATTAAACAAAGAATAATTGTTATGATAATACTTAATATAATTAAAATTATATTTCTTTTTTTAAACAATTTAATCCTCCTTTGATAAAAGTTCATTTAACCATATGGCTGGATAACCTAAATATTTAAGATGAAACAAATAAACACCTTTGATATTATCTTCCTTAACTTTTGGATAATCAACCGTATTATTGGCATCACCCTTGGTTATATAGTAATTATTTATCCCAACAACTCGGTGGACAATAGTTTTATTTTCTTTTTGAAAAACAATAATATCCCCAAGACTAATATTTTTAGTATGTTTATAAATTACAACATCACCTTTTTTAAAAGTGGGATTCATACTATTAGAAAGAATAGCAATAGGTTCAAACTTAAATAAACCAAGCATAAATGATACTAAAAAGAAAGAAAATATAATAGTTAATATATATGATAATTTAGAATATGGCCTTAAATCTTTTTTAAAGATAAAAAATTTATATAAATAATAAATAATTAAAACTTTAATAAGAGTAAATGATCCTTCTATATACCAATTACTAAAGGAAATAGATGGTAAAATAATCTTAGGTATTTCTTTAAATAAAATAATAATTATATTTATTTTATAATGGGAATTAAAAGATAAGTAAGTAAATAACATCTCTTGGGCTATAACCGAAATAATATTAACTAAAAAATAAAGGGGATAAGATGATACTTTAAAATTAATTCTAATTAATATAATAAGAAATGTTATAAAGAATCTTATAAAATGATTATTATTTCTTTTTAATATTTTATAACGGAGTATTTCTATTCCATAAAGGGGAAAGAATATTTTTGTTAAATTAATTAGAACTTGAATTAAATTATAAGATTCTTTATTAAACCCAAATATAAAACCACTTAATAAATAAAGAATAAAAAAGATAAAGGTTATTATTAAAGTTAGATATAATTCTTTTTTCTTAAGTAAACTTAAGTCTTGTTGATAAAATATAAAGAGAAAAATTAACCAAAAGAATGGATTAAGAATATTAAGATAAAAATTATTATTATTTAATAAAATATGGCTTATTGTATAAATAATTAAAAGAAATATTAAAGGTTTATTTTTAAGAATCATCTTTTTGAACATATTGAATTATTCCTGTTAGAGTTTTCGTTTTAACATCAGGGATACTTTCAGCACTTTTAACATAAGTTACCATGATATTAAAAGTGGTGGAATCACCAACGTTTAAATCTTTTTTAAGTTCTGATGTTGTATAATTTATTTCTTCAATCCCATCTATTTCTTCAGTAAAAATAATTGTTTGAAGTTCGGCATCAATTGTTCCTAAGTTTTCAATTGTAACTTCATAAATTATTTCATCACCAGGCTTATTCAGTTTAGCAGAAAAATTAATTGAATCTTTGGTGAATGTTGGTTTTCCCGCATCACAGCCACTTGGAACTTGAACAGCATTAATATTTGTAATCCGTACATCCCATTTTCCAGTGATCTCAGTTGTTCCATTGATCGTAATATCAGTTGCAAAGCTTGAATAACCAATGGCCATGAAAATAATACAAATTAGAAAGACAATAAGAATTATTATTTTATTTTTACGCAAAATTATAGTCACCTTCTTAAATTAGCATTTATAAACATTAAATTTAAAAATAGCTATAAGCTATTTTCATTTATATTGTATGCTAACTTGTCCAATTTGTATAGTTGGTTATCTTAAAGTCTAATAATATTCTAACATATAAATTGCTAAAAATTAGCAAATATGATAGGATAGTTAATATAAAAGAAAAAATATACGAGGAGATTATGATATGAATATAAATGTTGATAAAGTAAAAATATTTGTCACGGTACCTATTAATAATTTAAATGAAGTAAGGAAGGCTATTTGGGATGCTGGGGCAGGAACAATAGGTACCAATTATACCGAATGTTCTTTTTCGGTTAAAGGTACAGGGACATTTAAACCAATTAATAAAGCAAATCCTTATATAGGAGAAAAAGATAGATTAGAATATGTAGAAGAAGAAAAATTAGAAGTTATTTGTTCTATCAATAAAGTAAAAGATGTTATATCTGTTTTAAGAAAAGTACATCCCTATGAAGAACCAGCAATTGATATTATTCCTCTTTTAGATGAAAATAGTTTTAAATAAATTTAATATTATGGTATGATAATAAATAGAAAAGGAGAGTTTTGGTTATGCAATATTCTAATGATTATGATTGTTATGAATTATATAAAATGTTAAAAAGAAAAATGGGGGATAAAATAGATTATTATGGAACACCTTATAATGCCCTTTTTAAGGGAGAATATTTTTCCCCTTATAAAGAATCTAAAAAAGGAATACCTTTTTATTATAAATATTGTCAAAATGTCTTTTTAAGAATCCAAGTTGGAAGTTCTAGATATCATCAAGCTTTAGAAGGGGAAAAACTTGCCGCTTTAAGTGATTTTTATGAAGTATTAAGTGAAGTATTTGGTGAACCAACAGTATTTTATACGACTAAAGATGATAAAGAAGAATTATTATCTTTGCAATGGTCATTTGTTAATAAGGAAGAGGATATTAAAAAATTTAAAGAAGGAACTTATTTTGATGATGCCCAAATAGATGAATTAATTGTTATAGATGAAAGCAAAGAAAGAAATGGCTATCATTTAAGTGATTTAACTAAAAAATTAATTGCTAAAAGAATTGGTGTTCCTTTTGCCTTAATACCTCTTGTTGATGAAAATATCGAAGATTTTATTAAATTTAAAACAGGGAGAAAATTAATTATTCCGGATGGAGCCAAGATAGAAGGATTACCTGTAACATCAATAGAAAAAGAAATGTCTTTACAACGTAAAATAAATTAATAAAAGAAGGATTTATGCAAACGTGATACTCACACAACAATTATTATAAAAGTTTTTAATGAAGATACTGATAAAATAGTTAATTATTTAAATGATGAGGTACATTATGTATAAATACAAGATGATAAAATATGAAATGTTTATGATGCATAAATTATAAAATCAAAAAAAGGAGAAAAATAAAGATGAGTAAATATTATAGTAATATTAGTAAAGAAATAAAAGATTATTTTGCTATTTTAGAACCAAATTTTCCTGAATGGTTAAATGAATATATAGATACAAAGAAACTATTATCGCAACAATATATTAGTATTACATGTGGTACTATTTATTCTAATTTATTTGAAAGTGATTTTTTCTTTTCAAGTCTTGATCATGCCGTAGCTGTTGCTTTAATTGTCTGGCATTTTACACATGATAAAAAACAAACCTTATCAGGATTATTTCATGATATAGCAACACCTGCATTTAAACATTGTATAGATTTTTTAAATGGCGATTATATGAATCAAGAATCAACTGAAGATTTAACTACGGAAATAATAAAAAATTCTAAAGAAATAATGACTTTATTAAAAAGAGATAATATTGAAATATCTGAAGTTGATAATTATCATCTTTATCCAATAGCTGATAATGATACTCCTAAATTATCTGCTGATAGATTGGAATATTCATTATCTAATGCCTTATTTACTTATAAATTATTAGATATAAATAGTATTAAAGAAATATATGATGATATAGGAATTCAAAGTAACGAAGAAAATGAAATAGAACTAGGTTTTAAAACTAAAAAGATAGCTAGAAGTTTTGTAAAAGTTACGAGTAGATTATCTATTATATATCGTGAAGATAGAACTAGATATTCTATGCAATTTATCGCGGATATTCTAAAGAAGTTGAGTGATGAAGGTAAAATAACAAAGAAAGATTTGTATGAATTAAAAGAAAGTGATGTAATAAATATCATTGAATCTTCTAAATATAAAAATATTTTTAATATGTGGAAAAATGCTAAAAAAGTTAAAAGTTCAAAAGAAAAACCAGAAAATGTTTATTATGTTCATCATGGAGCAAAAGTTAGATATATTGATCCTTTATTTAATGGTAAAAGACTTTCTAAATGTTGTAAAATTGCTAATAAAATGATAGAAGATAATTTAGCTTATGATATGAATAATTATGTATATTTAGATTTTACAATTGATTAAATATAAAAGAAAATGTTATGTAATATTATTCTAGTTATTAATTAATAATAAAATATTTTTTTAAATAATTCTATACAAAATAACTTTGAGTTTGCCCTTTTTGGAAAAATAATATTAAATTCACATATGTAAAGTGAAAAATTATCACTTTACACTCATTC
>CANRDD010000017.1 GCA_947629305.1 uncultured Bacilli bacterium
AAACAGGATCTTTTTATTTTTTCTCATAAAAAAGAAGCTGTCTGAAAATAATTACTTAATTTCGCGACAGCCCCTTTATTTTTAATTACCATCTATCACATTTTAAATGATATTCTTTACATACTTCTTCAGTTAATAGCTGAGGTGTTGGTGATTCTCCTCCTCCAGAGTAAGGGTTTGGTTCTGATAAATTATATTTACTAAAGTCTATCTCTTCATGATAGGTTTCCCATTTATATCTATTATCTAATGTAATTAATTTAACTTCAAAAGAATTATCTTCATCTATGGAAAGAACTTTCCAACCCATGGCATTATCTAATATATTTTTATAAGAATCTGGCACTATATCTTTACAATTTGGGAATATGTATAAAAGCGATAATGCATAATCATGACTTAAAAACATTTTTTTAGTGATAATACTATCATCTTTATAAGTTTTACTCCAAGTAGCCGAATCTGCTAAGTTTTCTTGATCATAATTAGGATCTATTTCTTTTAACTGGGCTATAGTTTTATCAAAACAAACATCTTTTATTTTCCAAGAAACATAATCTTCCGAAGCTGGAGGTCCAGATAATGTATATAAAACATTATCATTTAAGTTTATTATACCTTCTTTATCATTTTTTTCGCTTTCACTAGGCTTGGTTTCACTTGTTTCTTGATCAACATTTTCACTAGGCTTAGTTTCTTCTTCATTAGGTATATTTTCTTTTTCCCAAATAGCTTTTAAAGTTATATCCATTGTTATTACGGTATTAAAATCAAAACTTTCTCCATTTAATTGCCATTCAACAAATTTATATCCGGCCTTAGTTGGAATAGAAGGAATTATGGCTTTATTTCCTTCCGTAACTTTTTGACTATCGACTTTACTACCTCCATCAGTATCAAAAGTTATTAAATATGTCTTATTTTCTTCTTTTTCTTCTTCAATAATTTTATCTTCATTTATTTGTTCTTCAAAATTTACATTTACGGTATAAGTTATTTCATATTTTGATTTTTCTTGTAAGTAATCGGTAATTTGTTCAACTTTTATATTCCCACTGTCAGTGGTTATTTCTAAATTTTCAAAAACAATATCATTATCAACCGCGGTTTCACAAAGCATAAGTAGAGCATCATATAAATTTTTATTTTTAAAATCTAAATCTTTATAAAAATTTTTAGCATCATCATTAATTAATTCATAATCAATAACATTATTAGTTTCATCACTACAAATATATTCTCTTCCTGTTTTATCTTTACATAGATCATATTCTTGTTTAAAAACAAGTTTTACAAAAGGATTAATTTTTACAAACATACTATGTGTTTCTTCTTTATGAATTGGCGTATTATCTGTATACATTAAAGAATCTTTATTTTTATTTGTCTTTAAAACAATACCTATAATTGCTATGGCTAAAATAATGATTATAACACCCATGATAGCAATTAGTTTTTGATCTTTAATAATATTTTTCACTAATAACACCTCACTAAATAAATAGGACTTAGAACTTATTCTTATTAATAATATGATTATAGCATAGTTATAAATCATTTTCTATCATTAATAATTATTAATAGGAAAGAATAATTTGACATTTAAGAAAATTAAGACTATAATACTTTTTAGCAGTTAGATTTAAAGAGTGCTAAAAGGAGAAATGATAATGAAAGAATTTAAAGCTGAATCAAAAAGATTAATGGAATTAATGATTAATTCTATTTATACTAATAAGGAGATTTTTTTAAGAGAAGTTATATCTAATGCTTCTGATGCTATTGATAAATTACATTATTTATCTTTAACAGATAAAAAGATTAAAGTTAAGAAAGATGACTTTGCTATTATTATTAAAATAGATAAAGATAAAAGAACTTTAACTATTTCTGATAATGGGATAGGAATGACTAAAGAAGAATTAGAAAATAATTTAGGAACTATTGCTAAAAGTGGTTCATTTGATTTTAAAAATAATAATAAGAAAAAAGAAAATATTGATATCATAGGACAATTCGGGGTTGGTTTTTATTCGGCTTTCATGGTAGCATCTAATGTTTTAGTTATATCAAGAGCTTTTGATTATGATGATGCTTATTCTTGGGAATCAAAAGGAATTGAAGGATATAGTATTAAGAGTACAACTAAAGATACGTATGGAACAGATATAATATTAACGATTAAAGATGAAGAAGAATATAATAAGTATTTAGAAGAATATGAAATTAGATCTTTAATTAAAAAATATTCTGATTATATAACTTATCCAATTAAAATGGAAGTAACTAAAGATAAAGAAACTAAATTAGAAACAATTAATAGTTTAGTTCCTTTATGGAAAAGAAATAAAAAAGATATTAGTTTAGAAGAATATAATACTTTTTATTCTGATAAATTTTTTGATTATGAATTACCTTTAAGTCACATTCATACTCAAGCTGAAGGAATGTTAGAATATTCTTCCTTAATTTATATTCCATCCCATGCTAGTTATGATTATTATACAAAGGAATATGAAAAAGGTTTACAATTATATTCTAATGGGGTCTTAATCATGGAAAAATGTAGTGATTTATTACCTGATTACTTTAGTTTTGTTAAAGGGGTTGTTGATTCTAGTGATTTAGCTCTTAATATTTCAAGGGAAATGCTTCAACAAAATAGAGTTTTAAAAACAATTGCTAATAATATCGAAAAACATATTAAAAATGAATTATTAGATATGCAAAAAGAAAGAAGAGAAGATTACTTAAAGTTTTGGGAAGCTTTTGGTTTACAAATTAAAGCTGGTATCTATAATAGCTTTGGAGCTGATAAAGATAAGTTAGAAGATTTGCTTATGTTTTATTCTTCGAAAGAAGATAAGTTAGTGACATTACAAGAATATTTTGAACATAATAAAGATGAAAAAGATTTATATTATGCCTGTGGTTCTTCTATTAGTCAAATAAAGATGTTACCTCAAGTGGAAACATTAATAGCAAAAGAAAAAGATATATTATTATGTCCTAATTATTTAGATGAATTTGTTTTTAAAGTAATGGGTAAATATCAAGAAAAAGATTTTAAAAATGTTTGTTCTGATAATATTGATATAGATACCGAAGAAGAAAAAGAAGAATTAAAGAATTTAAATGAAAAATCAAAAGATTTATTAAGTTTAATGCAAGAACAATTAGATGTTAAAGAAGTAAGATTTACAAGTAAATTAACTAATCATCCGGTTTGTTTATCAACAAGAGGCCAAATCTCTGTGGAAATGGAAAAGGCTATGAATGCCATGCCTAATAGTGAAGAAGTTAATGCCGAAAAAGTCTTAGAAATTAATTCACATCATCCTATAGCCCAAAAGTTACAAGATTTATATCAAAATGATCAAGAAGAATTAAAAAAATATAGTAAAGTATTATATGCTCAAGCCCGTTTAATTGAAGGATTACCTTTAGATAATCCAACCGAAATAACAGATCTTATTTGTGATATCTTAGTTAAATAAGCGAACTTTAATAGTTCGTTTTTTTTAATCTTGACAAGTGTATATATACTGTATATAATAGATATATACAAAGAGGTGATTAGATGGAAATTATTATTAGTAATTCAAATGGAGTTCCTATATATGAACAAATAAAAGAACAAATAAAAGTAAAAATAGCATCAGGTGAACTAAAAGAAAATGAATTATTACCATCAATTCGTTTATTAGCTAAGGATCTTAGTTGTAGTGTTATAACGACAAAAAATGCGTATGAAGAATTAGTTAAAGAAGGTTATGTTAAAAATATTCCTTCCAAAGGATTTTATGTAGCTAGAATAAATAAAGATCTTGCTTTAGAAGAACAATTACATAAAATAGAAGAATTAATAGATAAAGCAGTCTTAATTGCTAAATTAAATAATATAGATCTAAAAACTTTAAAAGAAATGTTAAATATATTATATGAGGAGGATAAATAATATGGAATATGTTTTAGAAGTTAAAAATTTATGTAAAAATTATGATAATTTTGCTTTAAAAAATATCTCTTTTAATTTACCGAAAGGAATGATCATGGGTTTTATTGGCGAAAATGGAGCAGGTAAAACTACAACTATAAAAGCTATTTTAAATATTATTAAATCATATCAAGGAGATATTAAAATATTTGGTTTAGATAATAAAGAAAGTATAGAGAAAATAGAAGAAAATATTGGCGTAGTATTAGATGATATGTTTTTTCCTGAAATACTTACACCCAAAGATATTAATAATATTATGCAAAGTATGTATAAAAATTGGGATACTCAATTATTTAATAATTATTTAAAAGAATTTTCTTTAAGAGATAATAAACCTATTAAAACTTTTTCTAAAGGAATGCGAAAAAAATTAGAGTTAATAACCGCTTTAGCTCATCATCCTAAACTCTTAATACTAGATGAACCAACATCTGGTTTAGATCCTGTAGCTCGAAAAGAAGTTATGCATATTTTTCAAAGTATTTTAGAAAAAGAAGAATGTACTATTTTTCTATCTAGTCATATTACCAGTGATTTAGAATCTATCGCCGATTATATAACATTTATTAATGATGGAGAAATTATTTTATCAAAAACAACCAATGAATTATTAGAGCAATATGGGATAGTTAAATGTAAGGAAGCTGATTTTCAAAAAATAGCTCAAGGTGATTATCTTAGATATAAAAAGACTAAATATGAATATCAAGTTTTAATTGAAAATATTAAAGATTTTCAAAAGAAATATAATATAGCTATTATAGATAAAATAACTTTAGATGATTTAATGTTTTTAATGATAAAGGGGGATAAATAATGATTGGTTTTATTAAAAAAGATTTAGCAATGATTAAAAGTAATTTTAAATTATTAGGAATATTAATAGTAACATATTCTATTCTAGGATTATTAGGAAAATTAGATATATCTTTTCTTCTTCCTTTTATTACAGTTATGATTATGATCTCAACATTTAGTTATGATAATTATAATAATTGGGATGCTTATTCTATTTGTTTACCAAAAGGAAGAAAAAATAGTGTTAAAGCTAAATATTTGGCAACAATAATAATGATATTAGTTATATCTTTTATAACCGGTATAATATCTTTATTAATATCTTATCTTAATTTTAAAGTTATTAATTATGAACAAATATTAATAACTTTATTAGGTACTATATTTGGAACATTATTAGTTATTACATTTATGTATCCTATTATTTATAAATATGGGATAGAAAAAGCTAGAATAAGTATCTTTTTAATTATATTTGGTTTATTTATTCTAATAGGATTTATATCTAAATATATAGATTTTACTTTTATATCTAATATTTTATCTTTATTAGAATATTATATAATTCCTATTATAATTATTTTAATGATTCTTATGGTTTATATTTCATATAAAATATCGGCAAGAATATTTTGGAAAAAAGAATTTTAATTTAAATTTTATTTTGATATTCACTTTTTAAAATATATTCTATTTCTTCAGGTGATTCTTGACATCCTTGTTCAAGCCATTTTTTAATAATGGCATTAAGACCTGCTTTAAAAAATTCGGTATGATAATCAATATATTTATCATTATATAATTTTTTAGATAAATGATAATCATATTCTTTTATAATAAATGTTTGATCCATTTTTAACTTAAAATAAGTTTTATAAAAGATTTGATTATCTTTTATATGTTTAAAAAGTTTTAAAAAATTATTAGAATTATGATTTGTTTCTCTTTCTTCTTCATATAAAGATAAAACTTCTTGTTCTAATTCTTGCCCAATTTTATCTACTAAATCATAAATATCAAGATAATTAACATAAAAAGTGGAACGATTTATTTTAGCTAGTTTGCAAATATCTGTGACGGATATTTCACTTATTTCTTTGGCTTGTAATAAAGTTATAAACACTTTACTTATTTTTTCTCTTGTTTCTTTTCTTCTTTTATTATTTGGTGTATTCATATATTCACTCCTTTTAATTGGACAAATGTCTATAAATTGTTGATTGTATTTTTCTTTCGTAAAGATTATACTAAAATTGTAATAAAAAGACAAGTGTCTTATTATTGAAAGGGAGTGATTGTATGTCTAAAATAGTAGATGCTAATAAGAAAATTGAAAATGCTGTTGTAGGTGGTTATAAGGCAGTTGAAAAAACAGTTGTTGGTGGTTACAAGAAAGTTGAAGATAAATTTGTTGATACTTTCTTAAAAAAAGATGATGAAACTATCGAAGAAGCAAAGATGAGATTACAAAAAGAACAAGAAGAACTAAAAGAAAAACAACAAGAAAAATTAAATAAATAGAGTTATATGGAGGAATTTATGAAAAAAGAAACTTTATTAGAAATTATTTTAGGTACTACTGGGGGTTTAATATTTGCCATAGGTATGTGTATGTGTTTAATACCTGAATGGAATTTATTTAAGACAGGTGTTGTAGTGGCAATTTTAGGATTTATCATTCTTCTTTGTATTATTCCTGTTTATAGAAGTAATCATCCTAAAAAAGAACATGCCCCCATCAACTGGGGAATTGTCTTTACTTGGTTTATAGGAGTATCTGGAGCTTTAGTCATGGGCTTTGGTATGAGTAAAGTAATGGTTGGAGATTCATCTAAAACTGATTTACTAATAGGTATCATAACAGGTATTGTTGGTTTACTTATATGTGTCTTTAATTATCCAATTTATTCTTATATAAAAAGTAATAAAGATTAGTTATTTATAGGGAAGAGTACTCTTCCTTTTTTAGGTTGATTATGAAAAAGATATTAAGCAAATTATTTATTCCTAATAAAATTATAGGCTTTATTATATTTAATATAGCTTTTCTTCTTTTAATTTATGTTTTTACTTTTCATTTAGAAAATACACCTATTGCTTATATTAGTTATCTTTTATCTACTTATGCTTTAATTATCTTTATTATTTGGTTTTATAAAATATGTGTCTTTAGTAATAATACTATAAAGAAAACAAAAACATATAGTTATTATAAAAATAATGAACTTTTATTAACAAAATATAGTTTATTTATAGCAACAATATTTAATTTTATATATGGTATTTTTAAATTAAGTATGGGTATATATTATAGATCATGGTGGTTTATTACTTTGGCTATTTATTATTTAATTCTTTGTTTAATAAAATTATCTATTGGGAAGAATATTAAAAAAGAAGTTGGGATAAATTTAAAAGAAGAATATAAAAAATTAAGACAAATAGGTATAATTTTATTGTTTTTAAACCTAGTATTAACAGGTATGATAATTTTGATAATTAAACAAAATCAAGAGATAACTTATGCTGGTTTTATTATTTATATTGTTGCTTTATATGATTTTTATCTAATCATAAGTGCTGTAATAAATGTAAGCAAATATAGAAAAAATCATAGCCCTCTTCTAGCATCAAGTAAATGTCTTAATTTAACTGTAGCTATGATCTCGATGATCTCTTTAGAAGTTGCTATGGTTAGTGAATTTGGTGCTAATGATAGTGAATTTAAAATGATAATGACAAGTATCATGGGATTTGTTGTTTGTTTTATTAATACAACTATGTCAATATATATGATTATAAATGCTAATAAAAATAGATAATTATGCTATAATAATGAAGAGGTTTGGAATATGGGTATAGATAAAGAAAAAATAAATAATAAAGTAAGTGATATAACTAGTACAGTTAAGAGTAAGACAAGTAATATTATTAATAATATTGAAAAGACTATGGTAAATGCTAAAGATAAAACAAAAGATATGGTTAATTCTTCGAAAGATAAAGTTGTAACAACGATGGATGTTAATGGCGATGGAAATGTTGATATTGAAGATATAATTATCTTAGGTTTAAAACTACCAGGAATTGGTATTAATCGTAGTGATTTTTTAAAAAAAGAATTAAGTTTAAAATATTCAGATGAAAAAATAGAAGAAGCTATTAATAAAACACCTAAAGAAGCTGGTATATCTTTAGAAGATATTGATACTATCGCCGAGAATGTTATTACGTTTGAAAGAAATTGTGTCACGGGAATATCTGCTGCTTTAGGTGCTCCTGGTGGTTTTGCTATGGCGGCAACAATACCAGCTGATATCATTCAGTATTATGGTTATATGCTTAGGGCAGCCCAAAAGCTAATGTATTTATATGGGTTTCCCCAAATAGATGTTAGTGAAAAAGGTCAACAATTTGATGATGGAACCTTAAATATTTTAACAATTTGTTTAGGTGTTATGTATGGTGTTGCTGGAGCAAATAATGCTATTAAAGCTATGGCTAAAGCATTAGCTACAGGTGTTGAAAAGAAGTTAATTAAGACGGCATTAACTAAAGGAACAATTTATCCTATTGTTAAAAGTGTGGCTAAATGGTTTGGTTTGCGAATGACTAAAGAAGTCTTCGCCGGTTTCTTTAAAAAAGCTATTCCTGTTGTAGGAGGAGCTATTGGAGGAGGACTTACCTTTGTATCATTTAAACCATGTTGTGAAAAATTAAAAAATTCTTTACAAGATACAATGTTAAGTAATCCTAATCATGAAGATAATTTAGAAGAAAATATTATTATTGATGCTATTTCTAATGAAAAGTAAACCTATGGTATGTTTAAAATATAGATTATTATTGTTATAGTTCTTCTTGGAAAGGAGAATATTATGAATCAAGAAAAGATTGGTAAATTTATTGCTAAACAAAGAAAATTAAAAGAATTAACCCAAGAAGAACTAGCTGAAAAATTAGGTATAACTAAAAATGCTGTTAGTAAATGGGAAAGAGGTTTATGTTTAATGGATATGTCTTTACTTAAACCTCTTAGTGAAATATTAGATGTAAATGTTAATGAAATATTAGCAGGAGAAAAAATAACCTTAGAAAATATAGAAAAAAAGAGTGAAGAAAATATTATTAATTTAACCGAATTAGTAACTTTAAAATCAATGAAATATGGAATTATTGGTATGACTTTCTTTTTTATTATATTAATGATTATTTCTTTTTTTAAAAATATATCAATGGCTTCTTTAGTTAGTTTATTATGTGCTTATAATTGTGTAACATTTTTAAGCCGTTATAAAATAAAGAAAGATAAATATGATCTTTATATAGGAGTATTATTTTTAATCGCAGTTATTTGTAATACTATTGCTTTTATTTTAATTTAAATAAGTAACTATAATGAAATTAATTTATTATAGTTTTTTATTTTTGATAAAGTTTACAGTAATATAAAATTTTGATAAAATGAGTAAGAAGAGGGAATGTAAGTATGAAAAAATATTATAAATTTGGAGAAATACTTTTAGTATTAAGAGAAGAATATAATAGTTATAAATATATATTGAAGCAATTAAATAATTGTCTTAATGTTAAAGATAAAAATGTTTGTACTTATTTCTCGGGAAATCTAGCTGATGAAGATTTAAATAGAGAATTAATGTTAGTTGTAGAAAAAAAGTATTTTGATATTTTAAAAAAAATTCAATATATAAAAAATGATTGGTATAGTCAGTATTTATATAAAGCATTTTTTGTAGCGGAAAAAGATAATGATGGGTTATATGAACTAGCTTATGATAATATAAAAACACCAGTTGATGAAAGAAAATATATACCAAAAGTTGAAATAATTGATCAAAATAAGTTTTCTAATCTTACCCATAAATTATTGTCAACTGATTTAATGCAATTGCAACATGGATATTTTAGGAATAATCAAGATAATATATCTTTAGATTTTGATGATGCATATATTAATACTACCATTGGGGATGGTTCACTTATAACATGGAATGGAATGTATGATAATTTTGAATATTTGGTAACTAGACATAATAGTCCAGCTTTAATTGAAGAAATTCTTTCTTTAGAAATGCCAGCTAATAAAATTGCTCCTGATTGGTTAAAATTATTAGAAAAACATGAAAATGATTTTGCTAAAGATATAGTATTTAATGTTGATATAAATGCTCAATCTAAAAAAGGTATTTTATATATTTCTAAAATCGAAGATAATAGAGTTGTTAGACTATTAAAAAAATAAAATAATTTTTATCCATAATTATTATTTTGCTTATGTATTTATTTGTTTTATAAAAAGTAGTGTTTTTTGGGAGACATTTTGTTATAATTAAGAAGAATAGATGAGACAAAAAAACTACTATTCGAATTTAGAAAATGAAGAAATAAAAAATAGGAGGTAATAATTAATGGGATTTATTAAAGCATTTTCAGGAGCCTTAGGTGGTACCTTTGCTGATCAATGGAAAGATTTTTATGTGCCAAGAGCAAATGTTCCAAGTACAGCTGGAGTTTTTCAAGCTGTTTTACAATCACAAAATAATGACCGAGGCGAAAATTATAAGGGTAATGATAATATTATTTCTAATGGAAGTAAAATTGTTGTACCAGAAGGAACAGCCTTAATTACGATGCAAGATGGCCAAATAACGGGATTTATTGCCGAAGCTGGAGGATTTGAATTTAGATCTGATGATCCTAATTCTCAGTCTATGTTTGCGGGTGATGGTATCTTTGGGCAAACAATTAAATCAACTTGGGAAAAAGTTAAATTTGGGGGACAACCTGGTAGTCAACAATTAGCTTTTTATGTTAATTTAAAAGAAATTCCTAATAATAAATTTGGAACACAATCAGAAATATATTGGGATGATGCTTTCTTTGGAACACAAGTAGGAGCAGTTACCAGAGGAACATATACTTTAAAAATAGTTGATCCTTTGTTATTTGTTAAAAACTTTGTTCCAACTAAATATTTACAACTAGGAGCACCAGTTTTTGATTTTGCAGATATGGATAATGAAGCTGGAACTCAATTATTTAATGAAGTAGTTGGGACATTGTCAGCAGCTTTTTCCAATTATACAAATGATCCAAGTAAAGGAAATCGGATTACCAAAATTCAAGCTGATCAAATAGGTTTTGCTGAAGCCATGGCTAAAGCAGTGGAAGATGCCTATCACTGGCAAAGTGATCGTGGTTTACAAATTATTAAAACAGCGATACTAGCAATTGAATATGATGAAGATACTAAAGAATTAATGAAAGATGTTAAAGCGGCTGATGCTTTATCAGGAGCAAGAGGAAATTCCTTTATGCAACAAGCTGCTGCCAGAGGAATGCAATCAGCTGGTGAAAATGGTGGCTCAGGAATGGCTTTCATGGGAATGGGTATGAATGCGGCTGGAAATATGATGGGAGCGATGCAACAACAACCAACACCATCTTCATATCAACCAGGTTTTGGGCAAAATACGCAAGCAACAGCAAATAATGCTGCAGCTCAAGATCCAATGACTGTTTTAAGTGAAAAGAAAAAATTATTAGATGCTGGTTTAATAACCCAAGAAGATTATGATAAAATAAAAAATCAACTATTGGGGATTTAATATTATGCCAAATGGTTATAATAAAGATAATTCTGATAATAAAAATGATCAATTAGATGGCACCATAGTTATTCAAACTGATGAAGGGGCACAAAATGGTCAAGATAAATGTCCTAAATGTGGATCAACAGATATATCTTTAAATATTAACACAGGTAAATTACGTTGTAATTTTTGTCGATGTGAATTTGATCCAGAAAAATTAGATAGTATGGAGCAAGATCTTAGTAAATTAAAAGGTCAAGTAATGGGCTCGGGAGCTACCGATATTGCTTTAGATGCTAATGATATAGTAACATTTAAATGTAGTAGCTGTGGGGCGGAAGTAGTCGTGGATACTTCTTCGGCTCCTCAAGCTAGATGCCATTGGTGTCGTAATACATTGTCTGTGAATGAACAAATACCTAATGGAACAATACCAGATGTTGTTTTACCATTTGGAATAACGAAAGATGTGGCTAAAGCTCAAATAGAAAAATTTGTTGGTAAAAGAAAATTTTTTGCCCATCCTAAATTTAGACAAGAATTTAAATCAGAAAATATCATGGGTGTTTATTTACCTTATATGGTAGTTGATGCCAATAGTCATGTTAAACTTGCTGGGAATGGGGAAATTTTGACGGGAGTTTATTCGCATAATAATTCTAATGATGCTACTACCTATTATGATGCTGATTTATATTATGTTGAAAGAGAATTTGATTTAGTTATTCAAGGCTTAACGATTGAATCAAGTGCTGATAAATTAAATAATTCTTCGGCAAGTGCGACTAATAATGTTATTAATGCTATAATGCCATTTGATATCGAAAATTGTATTAAATTTAATGCTAATTATTTAAAAGGATATACTTCGGAAAAAAGGGATACTAATATTGATCAATTAAGACCTTTAGTTGATAAAGAATCAAAAGATATTGCTAGATTCGCAGTTAATGACACCCTTGAAAAATATGACCGAGGTGTTGCTTGGAGTGAAGAAGAACTAAATGTTAAAGGGCAACAATGGCAAGCTGCTTATTTACCTGTTTGGTTATATAGTTATTTACAAGTAAATGGTAAAAAGAAAGTATTACATTATGTTGCAGTTAATGCCAGAACAAAGGAAACTATGGGAAGTGTTCCTATTCATATGCCTAAATTAGTAGGAATGTCTATTTTAGTTGAATTTTTAGGTATATTAGCTATGGCATTTATTGATTTTGATTATAATTGGCTTTTCTTATTTGTCGGATTTGTTTATTTCTTTATCATGTTTTCTCGTTATCGTAATTCAGCAGCTCGGCATAAATATGAAACAGAAACTAAAACAAATGTAACTAATTTAAGAAAAGTTGATACATTTATTAAATCAGAATCAGAATTAACTAATTCTCGAATATATGGAGCGAATAACAATACTATAAGTGCTGAAAAATTAGAAACTCAAATTATAAATAGTTTAGTTGATCAGAATCCAGTTGCAAGTATAATAAGAGATATTACAAAGAAGAAATAATTGTTAAGAAAAGAGATTTAAGTAAGAATTTAAGTAAGTTTAAAAAAGAGATTTTAAGTAAGAGATTTAGATATAGATAGATATATATATATATAATTTTTATTATAAAATATTTTAGTTTATTAAAAGAATAAATTAAAATATTTTTTTAATTTATTTACTTTATTAATATTTATTTTCTCTATTAAAATAATTGGTTATGTTAATATGTTGCTACTATTAAATTAAATTGTCATATTTTATATATTAGTTATTTAAATAATCAAACAATTCTTTTGTAGTATCAAAAGTAGGAAGTTTTACTTTTTCATTTTTATAGTCTTCTATTTCTTGTAAAGAAGCTAATAATTCTTTACTTGGAGTTGGTGCCATACTAGGGGTAAAAACAAGTCTTTGTTCTGTAATACATTGCCTTATAAACATATTGATAGCTGAATTTGTATTAGTTCCTAAATTTTTAAATAAGGTATCTGCGCTTTCTTTTAGATCTTTGTCAATTCTAATGGTCATATTAATTGTATTATTAGACATAAATTATCACTTCCTTCGTTAATAATATTTTTTAGTATATTATCAAAGTGCAATATACTTGCAATAGTATTAAATATTATATATGAAAGTAGAAAATAATATATCAAAATAAGCTGTTATAAATTATTGATGACAATTGTATTCTGCTAAATGCACAATGAAAGTTCTGCTAAATGCACAATAATTATTGCATCTCCTAAGTTTATGTGTGTGATAAGTGGTATGATTGATTATGCTTATAAAAGACCAGATGGAATATATGTTATCCCTATCACGGCTTTAAAACCATAAAATATTTATAATAAACTATAAAAACATGATATAATTATTTCATAAAGTAAAAAATATTATTAATACTACAGGAGTACAAATGAAAAATGAAAAAATAGCAGAAAAAATGTTAATGTATTTAGAAAAAGGAAAATTAAATAAATTTGATCACTTACTTTTAAAAAATCGAAATAATGAGCAACTATGGGATATTTTATTGCAAAAAGATATTTTTACTGATAATTATTTAATATTTCAACCACCAAATGATATGGATAAATTAAGTATTACTATTCAAAAAAGAATAATTAATGTTAGACCAATTTTAATAAAACTTGCTTCTGATGAATTAAGAAATGATCGAAATTATATGGAAGAATTACAAAGAAAAGTAGATAGCAAAGAGACAAGAAATCAATTCTCAGTATATCTTTATTTAGGATCAAAATTATCTCAAGATAAAGAATATCTTTTAAGTATAAGAAAAAAAGATCCTTTGGCTTTTCTTGAATCCATGCAAAAAGTTCAATATGATGATGAAGTCATAAAAAACTTTTTTGATGAAAATCCAGCTTATGTTAAAAATTTACCAGATAATTTAAAATATAATCATGATTATGCTGCAAGCTTAATTTTAAGAATACAATCAGAAAATATTATTTTATACTGTGGAGGTATGGCATATGATTATTTGCAAAATCCTAAAATTAAAGAAGCAATAATTAAAGTAGCTGGAGAAGCAATTTATAAAAAGACATTATTAACTTCTTTGGCTGAACACCCTGAACAATTAAAAAATATATCTTCTGAAGAATTAAGAGAATTAATTATTTTAAATCCTAGTATATTTATAAATGAAATAACTACTTCTGATATATTAAAAACTATTTTATCTTCTAACCAACATCGAAAAAATATCAATTTACTTCAAATAATAAATAAGACAGCCAAATTACTTTTTAAACAAATTGATACACCTCAAAAATTAAGTAATCTTTTATTTGAATTAGCTAAATTAGTAAGTGAAGATTTATCTTATGAAAATATTTTTAATCAAGTAAAGACTAATTGGTCACAAATTTTACCTTGGATAAAACAAATAGATGAATGGCATGAACTAGATGATGGTAGTATAGTAGCAACCGAAGATTTTCGAAGTTTTTATAATATTTATAATTTATTAAAAGCTATTGAATATAATAAATTAGATCAAGCTTTTAAAATATTTATTAATTCGGAATTAAGAGCTTCCGAATATGGCTCAGGAATAAAAAATATAGATATTAATGATGATAATTTATCTTTTTTACAATTTTCATGTACTTGTAATTTTTTTAATAGTGATACTAAAACTATGGATAAGTATAGTAAATTATTTTTAAAAATAAGTAAATGGAATCATGATCCTTATGAATCACTTGATTTTATTGATGGCATAGATAAAGATTTTAATTTAAAAAATATAATTCTTAATACTAATATTGATACAATAGATCAAGATTTATTAATTAATATATTTAGTTATGTTAGAACGGGTGTTAATAGTATAAAACAAATTACTAGTTTAGAAAATTTAAGAGATTATAATGAATTTTTAAATATAGAATTAAATAATTATGAAGCAAATAATCTTAAAGAATTAAAAAATAAAATATTATTAAAATATTTTCAAATTGATTTAAATATGGCTGGTCAAATAATCCATTCTTATTTAAGTTCTGATAATAAATCAGCTTTATATCAAAATATGCCTGAAGTAAAATATTTAAAAGAATTTTTAGAAAAGATTACAAATGCTAATGATATAAAAACTATTACAGATATAGATCAAATATTAGGTAATCAAAAGACAAGAATTACATTAAAAGATATTTATAATATAATTAGTAATATTAAAAAAAGTTATGGTAAAAATATTAATTCATCTTTACTTCAAGTAAATGATTCTTCGGGAATAATAGATATAACAAATCAAGATTTTAATTTATTAGTTCACGTCATTGGTGCCTATGGGTCTGTTCCAACTGGTGATGTATATGATTCTTGGAATACAAAAGAAAAGACATCAACGCAAGAAATTTGTGCTAGTTTTATTTCTGAAAATAATATGGGAATAGCTCCAACTGGAGAACATTCTGTTGTTTTAGGTTTTAATAATTTACCAAATGATTTTTTAGAAATAATGAGTTGTAATGATTTATATTCAAGAGGTTTTGAAGCAGCAAGAGAAAGTAGATTTTTAACTCCAAAGGAGTTAAAAAATAATACTAGACATGGTCATAACGAACTAGTTATAAGAAGAAGAAAGGGGGATTATACCGAAGAAAAAATTGAACCATCATATATTATATGTTTTGATAAAGTTAATGAAGAAAGTAAACTAGCAGCTCAAAAATTTGGTGTTCCGATTCTTTATATAGATCGTGAAAAAGCCGCGGAAAGACAATATAAGAAAATAATAGATTTAAAAGAACAATTTAAAACAACTTTAGATTCTCATCTTATCTCGGAAATTATTAAGGAAGGAGAAAATAATAAAGCAGGTTTAAGAATAGTACGACCTGATCTTGTTCAAAAATATTTTAGTAACGAGTTCAGACAAAATAATATAGATGAATTATATTCTCTTATAACAAAGGAATTAAATGCTAATAATCCTAAGGCAATTGATGCTATGCATGAATTTATTAATGCTATAGAAAATGAAGTTCAAAAATTTGTAATTACCAAAGAAACACCAAAGAGAAAAAATACTTTTGATTTAAATTATCAAGAATATTTACAAATATTTAAAGCTAATCCTTACTATAAACAAGATTATACTTTACCAAAGGAATTGACAACAGAAGAAATATATCAAAAATTTATTGAATATAGAGATAAATTGGCAGAAAAAGAAAGACAGGAATTACAATATATTAATAAAGAAAAAATAAAGTTAGAAGAAGAATTTAAGGCAAAAGATAGGTGATTAAAATGATTGAAAAAGAATTAATAGAAACTTTTAAACAATTAGATGATAATGAAAAAAGAAATCAAATTAGTACTGAATTAGAAAAATTAGGACAATTATTACAAACTATTCATGAAAAATATGAAATATCAAGAATGACAAATGCGATTAATTATTATAATAAAGTAAAAGATGTTAATATGTCTGATAGCCAGTATTTTAATTTACTTTATGAAGATATAATTTTTATAAGAAAAGATATATTGACATTAATAAATTATTTAATGAAATAACATAGATATTTTATATGAATTATAAATTAAACAATTATAAAACTTTTTCCCTCAATATTTAAAATTTGTTAATCTATAAATATAAAAAGAGTTTAAAGAATTAAAAGTTTGCAAATAATTTTTTAATAGGTATAATATATTCATAACTTAAAGAGGTGTTTGGATGACTATTGAAGAACTAAACAAATTAATAAACGAAAATGAACTTAAAATAACTGAACTTCAAAAAGAAAATGAAATATTAAAAGAAAAAATCGCTAATATTAATAATTTAAATAATAATCTTACTATAGATGCTAAAATTAATATTTTTGCTGATTATTTTCGGGGAAGAACAGATGTATATCCTCATGCTAATATTAAAGATGGAAAAATAAGTTATTATCCAACTTGTTATAATTTTTGGAAAGAAAATATATGTCAACTTAGAAATAAGTTAACTTGTAAAAATTGTCCATTTAAAGAAAATGTTCCTTTAACCAAAGAAGTTATAAATAATCATATGTATATGCCTAGAAAAACAATAGGAATATATCCTTTGCTAGAAGATAATACTTGTTATTTTTTAGCTTTTGATTTTGATAATAAAAAGAGTAATTTAGATATAAGAGAAGATATTTTGGCTTTTGCTAATGTTTGTGATATGTATAATATTCCAATTGGTATAGAAAGAAGTAGATCAGGTCAAGGTTATCATATTTGGATATTCTTTAAAGAAAATATAAAAGCATTAACAGCTCGAAAATTAGGAAGTTTATTATTATCTAAAACAATGGAAATAAAAGATAATTTTAAAATAGAAATATTTGATCGAATGTTTCCTAATCAAGATTATTTACAAAAAGATGGATATGGTAATTTAATTGCATTACCATTTCAAAATGACGCTTCAAAATATGGTAATACTTTATTTGTCGATAGAAATTTTTTAAAAATTAATAATCAATTTGGGTATTTACAAAATCTTAAAAAGTTATCTTTAGAAGAAGTATTAGAAAAAATAAATTTAATTGCTAATGAAACAATTGATATTAGTTGTGAAGTATCCACGATAAAAAAAGATGTTAAAGATAAAAAGAAAAATCATTTTAAGTATCCTAAAGTTATTAATATTATATTAAAAGATATGATTTATATTGATAAAGCTAATTTAAACTCAGGGGTAAAATCTTGTTTTAAAAGATTAGCAACATTTGCTAATCCAGAATTTTATCGTAAACAAAGAATGCGTTTATCAGTTTATAATACGCCAATGATAATTGATTGTAGTAAAGAAGATGATAAGTATTTACAAATACCAAGAGGAACTTTTGAATATTTAGAATCTTTATGTAAAGAAAATAATGTTATGATGAATATTGTTGATGAAAGGAATAATGGCCATAAAATAAATGTTATATTTAAAGGAACTTTACAAGAAATGCAGCTAGATGCTTTAAATAAAATGTTAGCATATGACAATGGTATTTTATGTGCTCCTACAGCATATGGCAAAACAGTCGTTGCTTGTAGTATGATTGCGAAAATAAATACAAATACTTTAGTTTTAGTACCAAATTTACAATTATTAAATCAATGGAAAAAATCGATAAAAAACTTTTTATCGATTGATGAAGTAGGAGAGTTAAGTAGTAAAAAGAAAAATATTACTAATAATATTGATATTGCAAGTATAAAGTCAGTTTGGAATAATGGTAATGTTTTAGATTTAATTAATAATTATGGTCTTGTAATAGTGGATGAATGTCATCATGTCGCGGCCTATACATATGAACAAGTTACAAATAAATGTAATGCTAAGTATGTATACGGAATGTCGGCAACACCTAAAAGGGAAAATGGGCATACACCAATTATTTTAATGCAATGTGGAGATATAAGGTGTGAGGTTAATGCTTTAGAATTTAATCAAAATTTAAAAATACCAATGCAAATAATTGTGAAAAAGAGTCATTTAACATTTGTTAATAAAAAAATAAATAATTATGAATTAAATGAAATAAATGATTTTATTGCTAAGGATGTTCTTAGAACAGATAAAATTGTAAGTGATATAAAAGAGGCTTTTTTAGAAAAGAAAAATATATTAGTTTTAACGGAAAGAATCAGGCATTTAGATGAAATGTATAATAAATTAAAAAAATATACAAATAATGTATTTAAATATCAAGGGGGTATGGGTAAAAAAATATTAGACGAGTATGATAAATTAGATGAAGAAATAAAAGAAAAAGGGGAAAATAAAATTATCGTGGCAACAGGATCTTGTTTAGGGGAAGGATTTGATGATTCATCTCTTGATACTTTGTTTTTAACAATGCCTGGATCTGGTGAAACAAAAATAACCCAATATTTGGGAAGATTACATCGTAAAAATGAAAATAAGAAAGAAATAAAAGTTTATGATTATGTTGATGATAATTATTCTAAAACAAGAAATATGTTTTTGAAAAGAAAGAGAATATATCAAAAATTAGGATATGAAATTATTGATTGGGAAGAAAAGGAAGAATGATATATTCTAAATTAGCTTATATTAAATAATTAAAAATAATATAACCCAAAATGGCTTATAAAAAGAAAAAATGCATTTTATTGCATTTTAATTTACTTTGTTTTTAGATGCAAGATAAGAATATTTATCTTGAATTTTCCCATCTAGGCCATGAATAAATAACTCAGATTTTTGATTCCTAGCTATTCTTTTTCCATATTCGATGGCTTCTTGTTTTATAGAAAATACTTTTGTAATTCTTGAATTACCTTCGCCCATAATATTCCATCCATTATCTCCATTATAAGTTACATGTTGATTTTTTCCCATATTAATTCCAAATCCTTTCTGTTAATAATATAATAATACATTATTAAGCTTTTTTATAATTAAATTTTATAATTAGATTAGGAATAAGTCAAAATATTTTTGAAATAATTTAGATTTTCTTAATTGGCCTAGTAAATGCCATTATTTGAGTATTTTTTCTTATATTTCTAAAAAATATTTACAAAAACGAAAATTTAAACAAAAGATAAAATATAATGATATAATATAAATGTCTAAGAAATTAGATAATTCATGTGGTTTGAATACTATTAAAATAATAGTATTCTTTTTTTAGATACAATAAGCTAAAATATCTTACAAATAAGATAATTAATAAATTAAAAACAAGACGTTTTAGCTTATAACATAAGATAATATAAACTTTATATATTTTTAAAAATTAATAATTGGAAACAGGAAACATTATTTGGCAAATTTAAGTATTCATCAACTGTTTTAGAAAATGAAGAAACAGCACTAACGGATAAAGATGGAAATCCTAAAGAATATGTTGCTGATGGTAGTCTTGGTGTAGGATATAGTAAAGATGATAAGCCAAGTGATAAGTATTTATATGATATTTGTTTATATGATTCTGATCTTGAAAAGAGAAATATAATGCTTGATCATGATGAAGTAATTGTGTTTGGTAAAATTCCTTCCAGAAGTATTAGAATACCCCTTATTGATGGTAATAGTTATAGTCCAGATTTTATGTATGTTATTAAAAGAGAAAATGATATTAAGGAAATTAATTTAGTTATAGAAACAAAGAATTATAAAACAGAAGAGAATATACCATTAGATCAACAATATAAAATTAAATGTGCTAAAAAGTTTTTTGAACAATTAAAAGAAGATGGTTATGATGTTAAATTTAGAGTACAAATAAATAATACCCAAATATCAAATTTAATAAAAAATTTATAAATTTATTGAAGATAATTATCTAAAATATTTATTTTTCTTGATATAATATGTTTATCTAAGGTATTAATCATTTAAATATTAAATGAAAAGTTTTATTAATATGAAGAAAGGATGGTTAGAATGAGAGTATTATTGAATATAACTTTAGGAGAAATTCCTAATAAAATAAATAGACAAGTTGAAGTTACTAATAGTATTAGTTTAAAAGATTTATGTGAGTATATAATTATTTCTATGAATGGTAGTAAAATTCCAATGTATGAATTAGAATGTGGAAATGTTACATATTATCCCTATTCATTTAATGAAACTAAAAAAGAAAAAAGTTTAGATAATTTATTATTTAAAGATTTAAATTTACAAAAAAATAAGTGTTTTACTTTATTATATAATTTTGAAAAATATTATTATTTTAATATTATAATTGATGACATATATGAAGCAAATGATGAAACAGTATTTAAAGTCTTATCAGGAAAGGGTTATGGAATAATAGATGATTTAGATTTATATTATTTAAAAAATTTATTTGATATTAAAGAAGATCGTTTAAATAAAACAGAAAAAGAATATTTAAGTAAAGATTTTGATTATATAAAATGTAATGAAACAGTTTTAAATTATATTAATACTAGAGAGGAAAAATATTCTCCTAAAAGATATATTTTTAATGTTTCCCTATATGGTTTTGATAAAGAAATAAAAAGAAAAATAGTCGTAAATAATAATATTTTAATTGATGATTTTTGTAAATCAGTAATTTTAATAATGAATGGAGATTTATCCCATGGTTATGGTCTTAAAATAAGTAGTAAAAATTGGTTAAGTGATTATTACAATGATTTAGAATTATTTTATTTAAGTTTAACAGAAAAACAAAAAATTAAATTAATCTATGACTGGGGAGATAATTGGATATTTAATATAACTTTAAGTAAAATTATTGAAGGATATGGAAATAAAGATTTTGAAGTAATAGCAGGCAAAGGTTATGGAATAATTGATGATGTTGGGGGAATAGGTGGATTACATGAAGTCTTTGCTGGCCGTGATACTAGCTGGGGTGAATATGATATTCAAGATTTTGATTTGAAAAAATGTAATGAAATATTAAATAAATAGTAGTATTTATAATAAAATAAACAATGCTTACTTAAAAGTAACTATCTTACAAAAAAGTGCATACTTACAATTTTATTTAATATTTTGTATTATGGAATTGTAAGAAAGACGTGGATGATTATGATCCAATATAGGAATAGTTTAAGATTAACATTAAAATATCTTTTTAAATGAATATTTAGATGAAATGGTTATTTTATAGAAAATAAATAAGAAATAATCACTTTGAATAGATATTTGCATACCTTATAATAGGTGATAAACATGGATGATAGAGCAATAAAAAAGGTTGTTTTAGACAGTGGACATGGGGGAAGTGATCCAGGAACAATTGCCAATGGAATTACAGAGAAAGATTATACATTAAAAATAAGTAATTATATCCATAATAGATTGGATGAAATGAATATTCCAAATCAGCTTACAAGAACTGATGATACAACTTTAGATAGTAATGATAGACCTAAAAAAGTACAAAGTTTCTATGGAAATGGTGATGATATAATTGTTGTATCTAATCACATAAATGCCGGAGGAGGAGATAGTCATTGTGTAACTAATGTATAACAATTAAAGCCAAATTAATAATTTTATAAATAAACATAAACCTCGGTAATCGATTGCTAATTACCGAGGTTTATGATATAATTGCAATATGAGGAAGTGATAATATGCTTTATACTTATAAAGAACTTTTAGAAACTGAAAAAAGCAGATATAATATTGAAAAAAAATTAAAAAAGAAAGAATTATTTAAAGTTGAAGATGGTATTTATTCCACAAAAGAAATAGTTAATCCAACTCTTATATACGCCAAAAAATATCCGAATGCTATTGTAACATTAGATAATGCTTTTTATTTTTATGGTTTAACCGATGTAATTCCTGATAAATGTTATTTAGCCACTAAACAGAAAGCA